>JBIKNV010000054.1:0-10892 GCA_044358475.1 Pirellulales bacterium
TGGGTGCGGCTCGGTCTTCACCGTGATATCACGGCCCTCGCCGCACGGCTTCCGGCGGCCCGCCTTGTCGATTCGCTGATCAACGACTTTGCGACGGCGGCAGCGACAACGCAGGGGTATTTCGAAGCTGGCGATCGTCTGGCGGGCGACGTGCGGTCGCTCACGGCCCGTCTGGATGATCCGGCGACCGGCCTGGGGCGAATGCGGCCATAAAAAAACTCCGCCCGGGATATTCTCCCGGGCGGAGCTCACTGGCCGAAGTCGGGCAACAGATCTCCGTTCGACCGAACAGCCTTCGCTTACTTGACCGCGACCGTCCGGCTCACCGCCACGACCTTGGACGAAGCCTTGGCCGAAGCCGAGGCGTCCGGAGTCGGGGCAGCAGGAGCCGCTTCAATCATCGCACCGCAGGCGGGCTCAGCACCGCAGGCCGGCTCGCAGCAGCCGTTGCCACCGGCACAGGTGGGCTCGCAGCAGCTGTCGCCGCAGCACGACCGACGGCTCTTCTTCGCCTCATGGATGGCGCGGAGAAGGTCGCGGATCGGGGTCTTGCACTTCCGGACACCGCAGCACGAGGCCGCACCGCAGCTCGGCTCGCAGCAGCCGTTGCCAGCGTCGCAGGCGGGCTCGCAGCAGCCGTTGCCAGCGTCGCAAGCCGGTTCGGCACAGCCGTTGCCAGCACCGCAAGCGGGCTCGCAGCAGCCGTTACCACCGGCACAGTCGGGCTCACCGCAGCAGCTGTCGCAGCAACCACGATGCTTCGCACGGCACTTCTCGAACAGGCCCTTCAGCCCGCCGAAGAGGTCGTGCTTCTTGCGGCAGCGGGTGCCACAGCAAGACGTATCGCAGCAGCTGTCAGCGGCACCGCAAGCGGGCTCGCAGCAACCGTTACCAGCACCAGCCCCACAGGCCGGCTCGCAGCAGCCGTTGCCAGCACCGGCATCGCAGCCGGGCTCACAACATCCAGCACCGGCATCGCAGCCGGGCTCACAACAAGAATCCGAGCAGCCGTGATGGCCGAGCATCCGATTCAGGAGCTCGAAACCATAGGACTGGCTACAAACGGTGACACCGAGAACCAGCGCACCGAGGAACATCATACGCTTCATCGAGCCACATCTCCTTTGCTTGCGGATCACTTGAGAATCGATCGTCCCGTTCGCGAGGCGTGTCATCCCGAGGTCGTGATCCACGAACTGTTCCACGGCAGGCCTGTCGAGCCAATCCGTGACTCGATCGATCGCAGGTTGCTGCCGCCCCCTGGTTGCCCGACGGGCACAGTGATGCCCCGGGGGACATGTGGGCTATCGGCGAACTAGTGAAAGCGGCTTGAGCACGCTCCAAGTATTTTTCATCACACGACTTGTGGTGACGTGTGGGCAAAGATTGCCGTGCGTTCGCTGCTGGCAAGCGGTGCGGCGCGGAGCGTCACAACCGTCACAGCTTCATGCGGATCTCCTGCATAAACGGTTCATTTTTCCACTCCGTGATGAGCCGTGGTAAACCCTGCCGGTTGTGCGGGGCCATGCGGCGATGCTTGACACGATCGGCGCGACCGGTACATTCCGCCACACGAGCCTGGTGGCCGACCGCGAGCAGTTGCTCCGGACGGCAAACAGGGAACTCCGGTGTGATTCCGGGACGGCCCCGCCGCTGTGTCCGGGCGATTCCCGAGGCTGTTGTGGACAGTCTCGAGAGAGAAACCGGTTGCGATGAGTCATTGCCTGTCTGCCGCCAGAGCGGCCCGCCGGCGAGAAGGCTGCAACCGGTCGAGCCTGGGAGTCAGAAGACCTACCAGTGTTCGAGAGGAGCGCGTGATTCTGCGAGGGCGGCATCATGGGCACGGGCCGCGCGTGCGGTCCGGTGAAGCGGTTGGTTGAACTGGCGGTCGAGCACGTCATGCCCCCGCGGCGCATTGCTGCGCCCGGGGTGTGCCATGGCCCGGCTGCACGGGAGGTTTTCATGAACGCATGCCTGTCATGCGCGGCGGGTCGCAGGCCTGTCGCTGGCTCATTCCGGCGGCCGGCCGGGTTTTCGCTGGTAGAACTGCTCGTCGTGATCGCGATCATCGGCGTGCTCGTCGGGCTTCTGCTGCCGGCCGCGCAGTCGGCCCGGGAGTCCTCACGGCGGACGAGTTGCGCAAGCAATCTGCGGCAGTTGGGGATCGCGTTGCACGGGTACGTGAGTGCGAACAACAACAAGCTGCCACCGTTGAAGGTCGACGACGATGTTCGAATTGCCGACACGCTCGCCAATCCCAGCAACAACCCCTATCTCGGTAAAAGTCGCTACTGGTTTGGTGAGGTCGATGAAAACCAGCCCGTGTTGACGGATCGGCTCAGTTTTGAGAACGGCACCCTCACGCCCTTCATGGAGGGCAAGGTGCAGGCCTACCAGTGTCCAGCCTTCGGCCCCTCGGCCGTCGAGCAGTTGCGGTACGGAAAGATGTCGACGGGATTCGACTATAACGTGGCCTTGGGGCCCGGCACAAAGTGGGACTGGTCGGCGTGGCCCAGCGTGAGGCTCGAGGATCGCAACCGGCGCTATGCGATCGGCAAGGTTGCCGAAACGAAGCGTACGATCGCATTTGCAGAAAGTGCGATGGTCTACTTTGTGGCCCCGTTTGCCCTGCGGGAAAATCTTGGCGGTCTCTTGAAGCCAAGCGATGCAGACCCCTTGATTCATTTTCGACACGGCGGTGATCTGGCCAACGTCGTCTTCGTCGATGGCCACGTCGAGGCCTACTCGCGGAAGTTCCGCGCCGGCCCCTGGACCAGCCCTGGGCAACTTTCACAGATGGACTTCCACAAGATCGGCATCATCTGCGATGGCGATCCGGCCGATGTCGCGCAGGCCGATGCCCTGTACGACTTGGAGTGAGCACCGTTCAACGCTGTCATGGACACAAGGAGATGTGGACGATGAAAGACGCCCGAATCTGGATTGCTGTCGTCGCGATTGCGGTGGCGACATGGCTGATTGCCCCGTTCGTGTTGCCACCCCGCGCGCCCGCAGTCGCGGAGGAGATGATTCCGCAGATCCGCTATGTCTGCACGAAAAGCGGGGAGGTGTTCGCGCTTCCGCTCGCGGGCGATGTGCTCGACAACCCGAAGACGGGAGAGCCGACGCTCGTGCCCGCCGTCTACGATGCCAGGTGGAAGAAGTGGCGGCCGGGGCCACCCCTGGAAGTGATGCATCGGCAGGGGTTGCTGAAGCCAGCCACATGATTGCCATGAAATACGCGTGCGTTCATGAGCGGTTTTGAGGAACTTCGCCACCGTCCCAGGCACGAGCACAACGCTCGGGCCTGGGACCGGCTGGCGCGGGAGCAGGCGGCGCTGGCACGGCCGGCAGTCGACGAGGCGTTTGGTGATCCGCGGGGCTGGCTTGGAGGCGGCGGTCCGCAGGGGCGGCGTTGGCTCCCCGAACGACTCGACGGCCTCGAGGTGCTCTGCCTCGCTGCCGGCGGCGGCAAGCACGGGCCGCTCTATGCGGCGGCCGGAGCGAAGGTGACCGTGCTCGATGTTTCAGCGGCGATGCTCGACCTCGATCGGCAGGTGGCCCGCGAACGAAAGATCGACTTTCAGATCGTTCAGGGCTCGATGGACGATCTTTCCATGCTCGGCCGCAGGAGATTCGATCTGGTCATTCACCCGGTGAGCACCTGCTATGTCCCCGATGTCGGTCGCGTGTTTCGCGAAGTGGCGCGGGTGACCAAGCCGGATGGCCTGTACGTGAGCCAGCACAAGTCGCCAACGAGCCTGCAGGCCGCGCCCGAGCCGGCAGTGTCGGGCCGCTACGAACTGCTCCACCCGCAGACGTCAGCGGCGCCGTTGCCCGCCGCACCGCCTTCCCGGCTGCGTGAGGTAGGCACCCACGAGTTTGTCCATTCGCTCGCGGCTCTGCTCGGCGGCATCTGCGCGGCAGGCTTTTCGATCGAAGACGTCTGCGAGCCGGATCACACCCGGCCGGCAGCGACGGCCGGCTCGTTCGCCCACCGGGCCACCTACCTGCCGCCCTACCTGCGGGTCTTGGCCCGTCGCCAGCACGACGCGGCTGCGACCGCGGGCGTGGTGGTGGTAGGCTAGGAGCGTCGCCACCACCACGAGAAGTTTTTCATGATCTGCCTCACCGTGCTTCTGACCGCCAAGGATGCGGCCGACGTGTCGAAGATCCGCGACCTCCTCGCCAGTGCGATGCGGAAGAGTCGGGCCGAACCGGGCTGCCAGAGGTTTGACGTCTACCACTCCACCGCCGAGCCCCGGCGGTTCACGCTCGTCGAACATTGGGCATCGCAGGAGGCCCTCGACGCCCACCGTCTCGCTGAGGCCTACACCCAGATTTACAAGCCCCATGTGATGCCGCTCGTCGACCGCGAAGGCCACCCCTCGACACAGCTCGAGTGAATGTTTCACGCCATGCTGCTTCTCATCGACAACTACGACTCGTTCACCTGGAACCTCGTGCAGCGGTTCGGGGAGATCGCCCCCGACTTGCCCGTCGAGGTGCATCGCAACGATCAGATCACGGGAGAGGAGATCGCGGCCAAGGCGCCGAGCCACCTCGTTATTTCGCCAGGGCCGTGCACGCCCGACGAGGCGGGCATCTCCTGCGCTGTGGTCCGGCGGTTTGCTGGCCGGATGCCGATCCTCGGCGTCTGCCTGGGCCACCAGTCGATCGGCCAAGTCTTCGGGGGAAAGATCGTGCGGGCCAAGCAATTGATGCACGGCAAGGTGGACCGGATCGAACACTCTGGCAAGGGGCTCTTCACCGGCCTCCCGTCTCCGATCGAGGCCACCCGCTATCACAGCCTCATCATCGATCCACCCACGCTGCCCCGTGATTTCGAGGTCGACGCCTGGTCGACGGCCCCGGATGGAAGCCGGGAGATCATGGCGATCCGCCACACGACGCTGCCGGTCTATGGCGTACAGTTTCATCCCGAGAGCTTCCTGACGCCGGCGGGCTACGACCTCCTGCGGGCGTTCCTGGGGATGCGGTGAGGGCATGATCGACCTCGCCGACGCCCTCGCGTTGATCGAACAGACGGCGACTCCGCTGCCGCCGCGTCGGCAGCGGCTGCTCGATGCCTGTGGCCGTGCGCTCGCGGCGCCGGTGGTTGCCGACGTCGATTCGCCCCCGTGGGACCGGGCCATGATGGATGGATTTGCCCTGCGGGGTGACGATGTCGGGGCGGCCGCCGGTGGTGCCGTGGAGCTCGACATCGTCGTCGACCTCGCGGCGGGCGACGTGACGTCGCTGGAGATCAAGCCGGGATCCTGTGCCCGGATCATGACCGGCGCGCCGATTCCCCGGGGCGCCGATGCGATCATCCCGGTGGAATTGGCGATCGACGACACGTCGGCGGCGCACGCCGGGATGAAGGTTCGGCTGCGGGACGAGCGGTTCCGTGCCGGCCAGCACATCGCTCGGCAGGGGGCGGCGTTTCGCCGAGGCCAGACGGTGCTCGCAGCCGGCACGACGCTCAACGCCGGTGCGGTCGGCCTCGCCGCCGAGGCGGGAGCCACACATGTCGTGGCCACGTCGCAGGTCTGCGTGGCGATCCTCTCGACGGGAAGTGAACTGGTGACACCGGAAACGGTGCCGACCTTCGGCCAGACACGCAACTCCAATGGCCCGATGATCGCGGCGGCTGTGCGACTCTTGGCCGCGGAGCCGATTCCGCTCGGCATCGCCGCTGACAAGCCGGAGGCGATCCGTGCGGCGGTCGCCCAGGGGCTTGCCGCCGACGTGCTCGTACTCTCGGGCGGTGTGTCGGCCGGCGACCTCGACCTCGTGCCGGAGATCTTCCGGCGGTGTGGTGTCGAGAAAGTGTTTCACAAGGTGCGGCTCAAGCCGGGCAAGCCGGTTTACTTTGGGATCCTGCGCCGCGACCGCGCGGCGCCGACGCTTGTCTTTGGACTGCCGGGCAATCCGGCCAGCAGCCTCGTCTGCTTCGACCTCTTTACGCGACCGGCCATTCAGATGCTGGCCGGTCTACCACGGGATGATTGGCATCTCCCGCGCGGCCGCGCGCGGCTGACGGTGGCCACGAAGGCCGCGCCGGGACGGCCTGTCTATCTGCCCTGCACACTCGTGCGTTCGGCCGACGGCCTCACAGCGACGCCCCTGCCGTGGACAGGATCAAGCGACCTGGTCGGGCTGGCGACCGCCAACGGCATGATCGCCCTGCCAGCCGATGGCGGGCGGTATGAGCCCGGCGACGAAGTCGAGGTGGTAATGACGCGCGGGCCCCTTACTGACGCACCAGCCCGAGGGCGATAAGCTTCGCCAGGCATTCGTCGCGTTCCCGCGACCGCTCCAGGCCGACCCACGAAGGATCCTGGACCGCGAGAAAGACGTCGTGCGAGGCCGGCAGTGGCCCGCCGCGCTCGGCAAGTCTGCGGATCACTCCCTGATCGAGCCGCGTCAGCCGCATGGCCTCCACGCGGTAGTCGAGAAAGGCCTCCCAGCAGAGCGGGAACAGCTTGGCCACGATTTCGTGGCCGATCGTCTCGGCATAGCGACGGATCTCGAGTTGGGCATGGGCATCCATGCGCAGGGCGAGGAAGTGGAAGAGATTGTGGAGGTCGATCTTCCAGTAGGCCTCGGTGTAGGTCGACAGCGGCAGGTCTTTGCGGGCCTGCTCGCGAGCAATGCCGGCCGACAGCCGCTCCTCGTAGACGCGGCGGGCATTGTTCTGCAGATCGCTCTCAGCCTGCGTGAGCTGCGCACCCTGCTCTTCGGCGACGAGGCCGGCCGAGCCCTGGCGATTGTTCGTGGCCTGCGTCCGCCACTCGTTGCCGGGCGTTGTCTGCATCGAGTCGATGGCCAACGAATACCGGGTCGAATATTCGTTGACGCTCGCCGTGCGGTGGCGAATCCATTGCCGCCAGCAGTCCATCGGTACCCGCACGACAAACTTGATCTCCGCCATCTCGAACGGCGTGGTGTGCGCATGTCGCATGAGGTAGCGGATGAGCTGGCGGTCATCGCTCACCTTCCGCGTACCCTCGCCATAACTCACGCGAGCGGCCTGCACCACGGCACCGTCGTCTCCCATGCAGTCCACCAAGGCCACGAAGCCGTCGTCGAGCACGGGGAACTTCTGCCACCGCAGCGACTCGAGGAGGGCAGCCCGGTCAGCAGGATTTGCGGAGGAGGGGGGGGCAGCAGGGGTGCGACTGTCGGACTGGCTCATCGTGAGGCTCCACAACCAGGGGAAGCCTCACAGAATGAAGCAGAGCCCTCCGGGGGTCAATCCTTGGCCCACAGTTCCTGCAACAACGTCGCCAATTGGCGGGCGTCGTCGCTGGCCACCACGCGGTCGATCCGTTTTTGCGGCACCCCGACCTTGGCGAGCGAATTCGCGACGCTCTCCCACAACTTGGCCCGCTTCTTGCCCTCGGCGAGGTAGAGGTCGGTGACCTGTTCACCCAGCCGCTGCACCAGGGCCGTGTCGAGGTTGTCGTAGTAGTTTTTGACGATCGATCGCTGGTATTTGGTGAGTTCCGCCATGGTGCTGGGTGCGATGTCTGGAAGGGGAGTGAGGTGCCGGCTACAGTAACGGCGTTGCGACCATAGTATCGGCAGCCGCCGGCGAACCATCGAGAGATTCCGATGCCCACGATCACGTTCACCAACGAGAAAAAGGAAATTCAAGTTCCGGCCGGGGCGAACCTCCGCAAGGAAGCCCTGCAGGCGGGCGTGAGCCTCTATCCGGGCATCAACAAGGTGGTGAACTGCCACGGATTCGGAACCTGCGGCACCTGTCGGGTGCTCATCACCAAGGGCATGGAAAACACGAGCCCGAAAGGGCTGATCGAGTCAGGACGACTGGCCGTGTCGCTGGCCTACATCGGCAACGAGGAGACCATGCGGCTCGCCTGCCAGACGCGGGTCAACGGCGACATCACGGTCACGACCTGTCCGCCGGTGAATCTTTACGGTGATAATTTCTTCAGTTGATACGGAAACCTCACCATCCATGGCCTCTCTATGAAAGAAGTCATTGCGGTGGTGAAACCGTTTCTGGCGGAGCAGGTGCTCGAGGCGCTCAAGTTTGCGCCACTCGAGGCGTGTACCGTGCGGGAAGTGAAGGGGTATGGACGTCAAAAGAGCTACCTTGATCAGTATGGCGACAGCGAGTATTCGCTCGCCTTCCTGCCCAAGGTCGAGATTCAGCTGTGGGTGGATGACTCCCGTGTCGACGAAGTGGTCGAGCGGATCACTGCCGTCGCCCGCACCGGTCGCATGGGCGACGGCAAGATCTTCGTGCTTCCGGCCGTCGAGGCCGGGTTACCGTAGGAAGATTCCGGTGGCGTACCAGATGCCATTGGGGCCGCGGCGGATGTCGTAGCCGTAGGCCGACTGCGGGCTGCGAACGGCATTCCAGTGGCCTGACGACTGCCGCCAGCTGGCCACGCAGTCGACGCACGAGTCGAGCAGGTCCTGGTTTTCCCAGCTCTCGGCACACACTTCCGAGGCCGAGCCAGCACCGCCGGCATTGCCGACGATCCGCTGCGACCGCATGCCCCAGTTGTGGTGGCCTTGGGTGCGGATCCGGGCCTGATGCGCCGAGTGCGCGGCGGCCTCCTGGCACAGCATCGGGTTGCAGGTACCAAACGTGCTCTGGGGGTTTTCCGGATGGATCCGGACGGCGAGAATCATCGACCGCTGCGTGAGCGTGCCTGAGGGGAGTGATGGCAGTTGGTCGATGTGGGACGGGCTGAAGCGATAGTACTTGCCGGAGGTCCGCGGCAGGATCGACACGACCCGTCCGGTCAGTTGCCCCCCGGTGTGGTCCACCACGAACACCCCGGGGCCACGCCGCATCTCGGCGAGTGACGGGTCGCCCACGAGGCCGCCGGCCTCGTGCATGCCGAGCCGACAGAACACCCAGGGAGTGCCACTGCGCAGAAACTGCTCCTGCACATCGGCTCGTTCGAGTCGCAGTCCGGCCGAGTCGCTTGGGTCGCCGCCATTCGGCTCGACCGACACCAGGAGCATCGCCTGCGAGGCCCTGGCCGCCTCACCGGCGGCTGCATAGTCGTCGATTCGCGGGATGCCGGCCGTCTCGAGGGCCGCCGACCGATCGGGCGTGGCAGCGTCCGCGTGGAGGGAGGCAAGAAATCCGTTCGTCAGGAACAGGGAGCAGGTGATCGCGACGGCGGTCATGGCCTGACGGAACCGCGCTCTTGCAGAGAACGTGATGTTCATGGAATCGAAATCCTTTCGATGGGTTTCAGTCCCTGGGAAGGAGCCGAGGGGGGACGTGATTGAAAGGCGGCGAATGGTCCCTGGCAAGCGGCAGAGATTCGGATGGCCTTGCCGATCGCGTCGAGTTTGCTGGACTTGCGCCGTGTCTTGACCTTCAGAAGTCGAGTGATCGCACGCTGTTAGGGGATTTCGGCAGAAAAATGGGATGCGGGCGAAACAGGAGGGGGGGAAGGGGCTCCGAGGTTTGGCATGGGAAAAATCGTCACAATCGCTACACTCCCACCCGGTTCGCCATCTTTTCACCCGTTTTTCAGACAGGCGGTCTTCATGGCTGGTTCGACGACGGATCGACGGTTTGCCACAGTGGGCTGGACGGCAATGCTGTTGGGTTTCTCGGTGCTCGGTGGGGCTGGTGCTCTCCCTGTAGCTGCCGCTGACTTGGCGGCCGTGGCAGCGAATCCGCTTGGAGATGGCGAGGGTTTTCGAAGTGTCTCGGTATCCGAGTTGAACGCGGCTGCCGCCAAACTCCGGTCGGCCTTGAGCGTCCTCGACACGCTCCTGCAACGCAGCAAGAGCGGTGCCGGCTGGAAGTCCTATCTCGACTGGCCAGCGCTCACCCAGCAGGCCGCTGCGGGGAGCAATGCCGATCCGGCCACGCTCCTGCGACTCTATCGCCGACTGGAGGCCGAAGAGAATGGGCTCGAGATGCCCCAGTTCGCCGCTGTGCGTCGGGCCCTCGGGGCCTATCTCGACGCCGCCGACGCCGCGACGAATCCCGAAGCCGAGAAGGTGCTGACGCGACGGCTCGAGAAGCTGACCGAAACGCTCGCTGGTGCCGCTGCCAGCGGCACCAGCGAGTCGCTCGAATCGCTCGGTCCCCTGCTCGCCCGGCTGGAGGGATCGCGGCAGGCACCGGCGACGGTGACACGGGTGCGAAATGCCGTCAGCCGTCCCAATCTCTATCTCGATGTGAAGGAAGACCTGCTGGCCCCCGTGGTGAACCGCGCCGTGGATGAGCACGCGCCAGTGAACGACACGATCCTCGGCACCCGTGTCCGCGGCAATGGCCACACCACGGGGTTTGTGCTGCTCGATTTCGTGCCGTCACTCAACTCGGCGATGGTCGATCTGGTGCTTGATGCCACCAATCACTCGTCCACTCGTAGCAGCAAGGGGCCGGTGACGGTGCACACGCAAGGCACCACCACGCTCGACGCCCGCAAGCGGATCATGATCGACGACCAGCGGGTGACGTCACTGCCTGCTTCCGCCTCGGCCGATGTCCGCACTCGGACTGCCGGCATCGGCGTGACGAGCAGGTTTGGCAAACGGTTCATCCGCAAAATGGCCACCAAGAAGATCGCCGAGATTCGCCCCCAGGCCGAGGCGATCTCGCGGAGCCGTGCCGAGGAGCGGGCGCGGCAGCAATTCGAGTCGCAGACAGCCGGTGCCTTGGCTCAGGCTGCGAGCGACTACCAGACCAAGTTTCGTCGGCCGCTCTTGGAGCGGGGCTGGTATCCCGAGATGCTTCACCTGAGCACGAGCGACTCGACGATGTCGGTTGTGGCCCGCAAGGCACTCTCCGATCAGATCGCCGCCTTTTCGGCACCGCCGCCGGTCGATGCTGATGCCGTGCTGGCGGCCCGCGTGCACGAGACGATGGTCAACAACAC
>JBIKNV010000030.1:0-13201 GCA_044358475.1 Pirellulales bacterium
TGAAGGTCTCGCTCTTCGACGTTCGCGATGCCTCGGCCCCCAAGGAGGTCGGCACGTTTCTCGTCGATCAGCCCACGGAGGGGTGGTCGTGGTCGAACGCCGAATGGGATCACCATGCCCTCGGGTTTTTCCGCGAACTCAACGTCGTCGCACTGCCGGTCGAGTCGGTCGTGATGGTGGCGGCCGACTCACCCAATGGCTTCCCGACGTGGCAGACGCGATCGGGCGTCGTGGTGCTCGACATCGATCCGGTCGCGGGCATCGCCGAAGTGGGGATGGTCGCGCACGAATCGCACCTGCTGCGGACGGCCCGGATCGGCAGCACGATCTACTCGGTGGCGGATCTCGACCTCAAGGCGGTGGATGTCGTGGGCGGCGAGCTGTCTCCGCGTGGCACGGTCGTCCTGCATAAGCCGCACGACCCGATCTACGTCACGTTCTGACCGCCGGCCGCCCGCTTGGCCTGGTCGAACCGCAGACCCCCCGAACTTTTTCTTCCAACGCTAGTAGGTCTGCTCCGTCACGCCAATCTTCTGCACCGCCTCGGCGACGGTCTTCCCCCTATTTGTCGTTTCATTGGTCCGCAGGCTGCCACTGTGGGGTCGCCCGGTCTCGCCCGGACTCTCTTGCTTTACACCGAGTTGTGGGATGGCGTAGCGTACTCATCGGATACCGTAACGTGCCGTGGAGATGGCTCAGTGCCGTTGTCGCGTCACATGAATTTCTTGCCCGTGCTGGGAGGTGGATGATGACTGTAAGAGAGTTTCGGTCGGTTCTGGCCACCCACCCTCAGGCGAAGATGCACTGGATGCTGCCAGATCGAGCGTTCGTTCCGGAGCACTACCACATCACGGAAGTGGGGCGTGTTCAAAAAGACTTCATCGACTGCGGTGGCACGGTTCGAACTGTGGCATCCTGCCTGCTTCAGATCTGGGTGGCCGACGATAAAGACCATCGGCTCGAGCCGGCCAAGCTGGCAAAGATCATGGAAGTCGCCAAACCCGTGCTGAACAGCGACGACCTGCCTGTCGAAGTCGAGTACGAGGCGGGCACGATCTCGCAGTACCCGATTGGCGGTGTGGAAGTCACCCCCGCCGGTCTGCTGTTCTATCTCGGCACCAAGCACACCGCCTGCCTTGCCCCGGAGAAGTGTGGGGTGGCGGGCGGAGGTTGCTGTTGATGCCGAGGTGTCGTGCGCAGCTTCGACTGAGCATTGTTGTCACGCTGCCGATGGTCGCCTCGGTTGCCGGGACAGCTCGTCGCGCCCACGCCGCGGCCCTCAAGGAAAAGCTCGATGCCGCCAATACGGCCCAGGTGGTGGCGCGGGGGTTCGAACGCGGCCTGCTGCCGCTCAGGGTGACTGCCGTTGGGGGCTGACTGCCTCGGTGCAGCGAGCGCATCACAGGGGCGAGCAACTGGTCGGCTGTTGCTACGATGGGAGTCTACGGCGAGATGGAATCGCCGACGCTCGAGTCACCCGATGCCGCTCCTCACGCTTCGCAACCTGTCGCTCCGCTTTCGCGGCCCGCCGCTGCTCGATGACGTAACCTGCCACGTCGAGGCCGGGCAGCGGGTCGGCCTGCTCGGCCGCAATGGCGCCGGCAAGACGTCGCTCATGCGGCTGCTCGCGGGAGTGATCCAGCCCGATGCGGGAAGCGTCGACTGCGCGCCGGGGGCGACCGTCGCCCTCCTTCAGCAGGATGTGCCACAGGATGTCGCCGGCACCGTGCACGACCTCGTCGCGTCGGGCCTGCCACCGGCTGCGGCTGCCGAGGGTGACGATGACACCTGGCGGCGGGAGCAGGCAGTCACCCAGATCCTCTCGCGGATGGGGCTCGACGCTACCGCAGCCTTCGAGAGACTCTCGGCGGGCCTGAAGCGTCGCGTGCTGCTCGCGCGGGCGGTCGTCGCGCAGCCAGACCTGCTCCTGCTCGACGAGCCCACCAACCACCTCGATATCGAAGCGGTGGAGTGGCTCGAGACGTTTCTGGGCCGCTGGCAGGGCACGCTCATGTTCGTCACCCACGATCGCACCTTCCTCCGCCGCATGGCCGACCGCATCCTCGAAATCGACCGTGGGCGGATCTTCGACTGGTCATGCGACTACGACACGTTTCTCGTGCGGAAGGAAGAGGCCCTCGCCGCCGAGGAGAAGCAGAACGCGCTGTTCGACAAGAAGCTCGCGCAGGAAGAGGCCTGGATCCGCACCGGCATCAAGGCCCGCCGCACCCGCAACGAGGGTCGGGTGCGAGCGCTCGAGGCGATGCGCCGCGAACGCGGCCGGCGGCGCGACGCTGCAGGCCGCGTGAAGCTCGAGATCCAGGAGGCTGACCGCAGCGGGGCGCTCGTGGCGGCGGTCGAGGGCGTGTCGTTCCTCCGCGGCCCTCGGCCGATCATCCGCAATCTTTCCACCTCCGTGATGCGGGGCGACCGCATCGGCATCATCGGCCCCAATGGGTCGGGCAAGACCACGCTCCTGCGGCTCATGCTCGGCCAACTCGACCCCTCGACGGGCTCGGTGCGACTCGGCACCAACCTCCGAATCGCGTTCTTCGACCAGCTCCGCGACCAGTTGGACGACGAGAAGACCGTCGCCGACAACGTGGCCGACGGATATGAGACGGTCCAGATCGCCGGCCAACCCCGGCACGTGGTCGGCTACCTGCAGGACTTCCTGTTTACGCCCGATCGTACCCGCACGCTGGTGAAGTTTCTGTCGGGTGGCGAACGCAACCGCGTGCTGCTGGCCAGGTTGTTCGCCAAGCCGGCGAACCTGATCGTGCTCGACGAGCCCACCAACGACCTCGATGCGGAGACGCTCGAAATGCTGGAGGAACGGCTCGTCGAGTTTGCCGGCACGGTGCTCGTGGTGAGCCACGACCGCTCATTTCTCGACAATGTCGTGACGAGCACGCTCGTGTTCGAGGCGACGGACGACGGTGGGGCCTACGCCGTGCAGGAATACGTCGGCGGGTACAGCGATTGGCTGCGGCAACGGCCCACGAAGCCGACGATTGCGGCGCCGGTTCCTCGTCCGCGATCCGCTACGGCATCACAGTCGCCCCCTGCTGCGGATGCTCCGAAGAAGAAACGCTCGTTCAAGGAACAGCGGGAGCTTGACTTGCTGCCTGCGTTGATCGAAACACTCGAAACCGATATGGCCGCGCTCCATAAGACGATGGCGGAGCCAGGCTATTTCCGCCAGCCGGGTGACCTGCTGGCCCGTGATCAGGCGTGCCTTCGTGATCTCGAGGCCCGCCTCGCCGAGGCCTTCATGCGGTGGCAGGCTCTCGAAGCGGGGGGGGCATGATCGAGCCTTACGACCGCGTACCGATGAAGATCGAGTTCCAGCTTCCGCCGGTCGGATACGCGCGGGCCTTGACCACGTCCACTGCGAAACCCGCCTTCTGCATGCGAGCCACGAACAGAGGATCGGCGTCGGCCGACCAGACGGCGAGTCGGCCTTGTGGCCTGAGCGCCGCCCGGGCCGCTCCGAGGCCCGCTGCACTGTAGAGCCCGCTGTTGGCGGCAGCCGTGAGTGCACTGGCACCGTTGTCGACATCGAGCATGATGCTGTCGAACCGGACAGGGCTCGAGTCGAGCACGTCGGCCACGTCACCTGTGACGATCTCCACCCGCGGGTCGTCGATCACATCAGCCGCGAGCCCGTAGGCCGGGTTGCGGTTCCAGGCGATCACGGCGGGCATGAGTTCGGCCACCACGACCGTCGCGTCTGCCGCCACGTGCCGGAGCGTCTCGCGGAGCGTGAACCCGAGGCCGAGCCCGCCGATGAGCACGGCCGCCCGGCGGCGGTCCCGCAGGCCGGTGCAGGCCAGTTCCGCCAGCCGTTCCTCCGAGTGATGCTGCCGCGTTGACATGAGCGGCACGCCCCCCACGCGGATCGAGAAGTCGCCGTCATGCTCGTAGAGCGCGAGCGGTGTGCCGTCGGGAGTGGTGGCCTGGTCGAGCAGCCGGGTGGGCTTCATGGTGGTCCCTGCGGGCCTACCGCTGGATGCTGATCACGCCGACGGCGAGGCGGCGGTCGGTAAAGTAGGGGTCGCCACCGCCGTTTCTACCCTCGGGCACCTGGTGAAACCGGTCGACCCAGTAGTAACCGTCGAGCGCCCCCACACGAATTGTATCGCTCACGAGCTTGTTGCGCTCCTTGTCGATATCGGGCCCGATCTTGTGCGTGATGCCCCCGGTCGTGCGGCTGATCTCGACTCGCTCATCAAACGTGGCCGCTCCCAGCCAGAGTGGTTTGGACTTGGCGTCGACCTCGCGGGATCGCCAGAAACGCACATGATGCCGTTGCTTCGGGCTGTCGCCGTGCGGCTGCTCGAACGCCGCATCCTGCTTGCGACCCCAGAGGTAGAGGTCGCTCACCGGTGCGTGGGGATAGGGTTTGTGCAGCACGACGTCGGCGGCGATCCGGATCGACGACTGCAAGGTGATCGGATCAGCCGCATACCAGCCGGCCGCAGCGAGCGTGCGGTGCAGGTCTTCCTCGGAGCCGATGAAGGCCACGTTGAGCGCGTCGCCGGCATTCCCCTTCGAGGTCGTCGTGTGCCGGGGTGAACCAGCCAGTGCCGGGTGGCCGTCGATCGTGCCCGTTGGCGTTCCCTCGAACGGCTCGGCCGCAGCGGTGACTGCGTGATTCAGGAGGCTAAAAGCAACGAGCAGCACGCCCGACAACACCCCAGCGCACACGACCAGTCGTGGACAGGAAAGAATCGGTCTGTGCGGATCAGCCATGGCAGCCATAAATGTCCACGGAGCCCACTTGTGCATACGGGCCTCGAAAGTGAGCGCAGACGGTAGCGGAGCCATGTTTCCAGGCTCAAGGCCAACTTCGAGGGCGTGGGGCGTCGACCGAATGACATTCAAACAGTTGTTACTGGCTCATCAACTAATCGTGCTTACTATCCCCCCGGCGAGTGGATCATGAGTGGAAATACAGTGGGAGCACGTTCATATCATTGAATCCATAGCGAGAAGGGCTAAGATGATTGTCGGTTGTTCAGTTTGGTCTCCCGTGTACACACGTTTTTTCAAAGGTCAGGTAGTTTCTATGTCAGAAAAAAGTGCGGTCGCCAAGAAGCCCGGCAAGGAAGTCAACAAGTCCGAGGAAATTCGCAAGGTCGCGACCAGCATGAAGGCGAAGGGTGAGAAGCCTCGTCCGGTGGCCATCATCGCCACGCTCAAGAAGCAGGGCGTCGTCGTGTCATCGCCGCAGGTGAGCATGGTGCTCAAGCGGATGGGGTTCCGGCCCCGCAAGCGTCGCAAGGCCGCCCACGCCCCGATGGCGGGCAAGGTGGCCGCCGGGAAAGCCGCCCCGTCCCGCACCAGCGTGATCTCGGTCGATGACCTGATCAACGCCAAGAAGGTCGCGTCGACGTTCGGTGGGGCCGACCGGGCCATCGCCGCCCTCTCGGCACTAAAGCACTTCGAACGCTGATCAGCGTTCCCGGCCATTGCTTTCGATCAATGCACGGGCCCGCAGGAGAAGGTGCTGCCTTCGCTTGCGGGCCCGGATGTTTGTCGGAGGGCGCGATATTTGACGAGGTTCGCGTGGGAAACCTATCCTCCGCGGACGGCTTCGTCCGGCAAGCGGCTCCCAGCGCCGGCCGCGACAACGGGCCGCAGCAAGGAGGCTCATGTGGGTACGCGGAGGCGAGCGGGACAGAGTGTGTTGGCCGTGGTCTGTACGGCGGCCCTCTGCGGGTCGTCCGGCGTCGCCACCGAGGCGATTCCCGGCGTCAGTGCTAAGGAGCACCCGCTGCCACTGCCCACCAGCACGACCCACATCGACTACGAAAAAGTTCTCTTTCCCTTCATCAAGAGCCGTGCCTACGCCACGACGCTCGGCTGGAGTTCTGACAAACGGATCCGCGACACGGGTCCCTATGTGAAGGGCGTCTCCTTCGGCACGCACCCTGCCGTGCGGTGTTACTACTCGCCAAAAGTGATGTATTGGCTCACCGGTGACCCGGCCTTCTGGCCAGAGGGCCGCGACGCGGGGCTTGCCCCGCCCAAACAGCCGCGGGAAGGGAAGATCCCCGACGGTGGGATGATCGTGAAGGAGATGCTGCCGCCTCCGGCGCGGCGGTATGACGGGATGAGCGAGGCCGAGATCGAGAAGATCATGCGGCTGCCCACGTCGCCCGGCTTCGACGTGATGATCAAAGACTCGTCGGGCTCGCCGAGCGGCTGGTTTTGGGCGAGCGTGTTCGAGGGGCAGCAGTACGATGAGCCGGGCTCGTTCAACTATCCCCAGGCGGGGTTCGTGATGGCCTGCGTCCGTTGCCATTCGGTGGCGGAGGAGGGGGGCACGTTTTCCTCGCTCCGGAATATCACCGGCTTTCCGGGCGATCCGCTCCAGTTTTTCGTCGACGACACGTGGCGTGACATCCCGGCTGCCCAACAGCCCTATGGCTTTACCAACGAGCGGGAGCCGCCGGAGCTGCGGGCACCGCAGGCGCCGGGGCCGGCCCGCCCCGACTTCGCGTTCATGCAGATGTTTCCAGCCACGCAGCATGTTACCTACCCGGAGGTGAAGAAGTTTCCGCCGGAATCAAACGATCATGTGCCGGCCCATGCGACCGTGCCGACCCGCTATCTCACGTCGGACCAGTGCATGATGTGCCACAGCGGCGCCAACAGTAAGCATGCGTTTGGGCCGATCATGTTTCTCGAGACCGACCGCGGTGGGCTCAACGTGTCGCCCTACGGCGAGTGGCGGTGGTCGCCGATGGGGCTGGCCGGTCGCGATCCGGTGTTTCACGCCCAGCTGGAGAGCGAGCTTTCCCGGCTGGAGGCCGAGTTGCCCCCTGACAAGGCCCGGCTCTTTGGCGATCAAGTGGTGAATACCTGCATCCGCTGCCATGGCGCGATGGGCAAGCGGCAGTACGACCATGATCGGGGCGTGGGGCATGAGCATTGGCATCCCGACGCCACCTTCAGCCGCGACTGGTTTCATGTGGCCGACCAGAAGCATCCGCATCATGCGTATGGGGCCCTTGCTCGTGACGGCATCAGCTGCACGGTCTGCCACGGAATGGTCGAGGAATACAAAGACCTCGGCGATTTCCTCGCCAACTCGATCACCGGCCAATACAAGGCTGGCCCGGCGAACGAGATCTACGGTCCGTTCGCGGACGTCGTGACCAAGCCGATGCAGGTGACGCTCGGCGCGGCCCCCAAGGCGAACCCGTTTCTCCAGTCATCGCGGATGTGCGCGACCTGCCATGTGATCAATCTCCCTGTGGTCGATTGGCCGCTCGATGCGCCGCCACCCCATGCCGATCCCCCGCCGGCCGAAAGCATCCGGCAACTACTCGCCTCGGAGAAGAATCCGAATTTCCAAGGCTTTCTCCATCGGATCGAGCAGGCCACCTACCTCGAATGGCTCAACAGCAAGTATCAGGACGAGTTTGGCAAGACGTCCGACTCGCGGAGCTGCCAAGACTGTCACATGCCCAGGGGTTACGAGAGCCCCGACGGCACGGTGACGATTGACCAGATCCAGACGAAGATCGCCGTACTCCAAGACCAGGAATACCCGGAGGCCGATAACCGGATTCCGCAGGCGGAACACACCGTTCGCTTCCGCGAGGAGGGCTACCGGCGGCACACATTCCAGGGGGCCAACGTCTATCTGATGGAACTCTTCCGCCAGTTCAACGATGTGCTTGGCGTGCGTCTGAAGGATTACGAGACGGGCGTGGAGGGCATCCACTTCGCGATCGACAACTACGTGCACAACGCCCGGAAGAACACGGCCACGCTCGAACTCGTCAACGTGGAGACGGCGGGGCAGGTGATCGCGGCCGACGTCAAAGTCACCAACCTCACCGGGCACCGGCTGCCGAGCGGTGTCGGGTTTCGTCGGCTGTGGATCGAACTCCTGTTGATCGACAGCACGACCGGCCGCGACCGGATCATCTGGGCGTCGGGATTGACCAATGGTGCCGGCGTCATCCTGGGAGGCGATGGCAAAGTGCTGCCGAGTGAGTTTTTCGACGCCGCCGACTCGGAGGGTGGTGGTGAACAGGCCTACCAGCCCCACCACCGGCTGATCCATGAACAGAACCAGGTGCAGATCTACGAAGAGCTCACAAAGGATGCGCAGGGCCGCTTCACCACGAGCTTTCTGCACCGGGCCCACGACGTGAAAGACAACCGTCTGCTACCGATGGGCTGGTCGGCGCAGGGGCCGAGCCCGGCGATGACCGCCGCGTTTGTCGAAGCCACGCATCCGCATGGTGTCGGTGACGACCCGCAATACCAAGACGGCCAGGGCACCGACATCGTCAGTTACCGCATCACCGTGCCAGAGTGCTTCGACTGCAAGAAACTGCGGATCAAGGCCACGCTCTATTCGCAGGCCTGGGCTCCGTATTATCTCCGCGACCGCTTCACCGACATTCCGCCGGGGCCGGCCGGGGAGGCTCGTCGCCGGCTCTTTTACCTCACGTCGCACCTGAAGACGGAGGGCACCGTGATCGAGGGTTGGAAGTTCGAGATCGCCACCGACGAAGCGGCGATCTCCGACGACCACCAGACGGCCGTGATTCCAGACAAACGGTGTGGGTAGGTGCGGAAGGCGGATCGCCACCAGTCCGGAGAATCGATTCATGCTCGCATGCCAACTGCTCGCGGTGGCCACGTGGAACCCCTGCGTGACCGACATGATCCACGTGGCCAATGTGCTCTACCTCCTCTCCTACATGGTGCGAGACATCCTCTGGCTGCGAGTGCTGTCGGTGATGGCGGGGCTGTGTCTGATGCCCTACTACTGCCACTGTGGCGACCACCCACTCTGGGCGCCGATCTCCTGGAACGCCCTCTTCGCCGCGGTGAACGTGGTGCAGATCATCCTGCTCGTCGGGGAGCGGTGGCCGCGGAGCCTGACGGCCCCGCAGCGGCAGGTGTACGAGAAGATTTTTCCGGAGCTCACGCCCGGCGAGTTCGTGCGGCTGATGAAGATGGGCACGCAGCGGGAAGCGCCGGCGGGAACGCAGCTGGTCATGCAGGGGAGCGTGGTCGAAGACATGATGGTGCTCATTCAGGGGGCGCTCGAGGTGCGGGCGGACGGTCGCCTGATCGCCCGGCTGCGGCCGGGGCAGTTTGTCGGGGAGATGAGTTTCATCACGGGCGACAAGGCATCGGCCGACGTGGTGGCGACCGAGCCATCGATCGTGGTGAGTTGTTCGCAGGCGAGTCTGCACGAGTTGCTCGACGCCAAGCCGGCCCTGGCCCTCAAGATTCGCGCGGCACTCGGCCGCGACGTCGTCGGCAAACTCCGGGCCCATGCCGGCAGCGGTACGTGAAGCACAGTCGTGCGGCATCGGACTTGGCCCGACGGGGGCCGCGGGTATGCTGGTGCCGATCCGGAGGGGGCGCATGCTGCTGAAACGCATCGCCCGCACGACAGCCTTTCCAGAAAGATCCGCATGCACGCACACGCTGCTCATGGTTCGACCCACAGCCCTGCACCGCTGGCGATGACGCGGCTGGGCGTCATGATGTTTCTGGAATTCTTTCTGTGGGGCGCCTGGGCCGTGCCGATGGGAAAGTATCTGGCCACGGTCTTCGCTGACCGCCCCGACGTGAGCGGCATCATCGGCCAGGCGTACTCGACCGGGTCGATCGCGGCCATCATCGCGCCCCTCTTCGTCGGCCTGCTCGCCGATCGCTTTCTGCCCGGTCAGGTCGTGCTTGGCGTGCTCCATCTGATCGGGGCGGCGTTGCTCGTCGCGGTCGCACGGGCGACCGATCCGAATTCGTTTTACTGGCTGCTTCTGGCCGCCGGCCTCTGCTACATGCCGACGCTCGCGCTCGTCAATTCCGTCAGCTTCGATCAGTTGTCCGAGCCGCGGAAGCAGTTTCCGCTTGTGCGTGTGTGGGGCACGATCGGCTGGATCGCCGCCGGCATCACGGTGGGATCGATCCTGCCACGGCTGATGGAAGGCGGCCTCGTGCCCGCCGGGATCATGGGCATGCTCCTGGGCGACGCGTCGGGCAACGATGCCGGCAAGACGAACCTGCCCTTCCTCCTGGCCGCCGCCACGTCGCTCGTGCTCGGCCTCTACGCGTTTACGCTCCCCAACAGCCCGCCCACGGGGAAGGGAGAGCCGGTGAGCGTTGCCAAGCTGCTCGGCCTTGACGCGATCGGCCTCATGAAGGCGCCGGCATTCGGCATCTTCGCCGCCGCCAGTTTCCTGATCTGCATTCCGTTGGCCGTCTACTACGCGATGGCCAACAAGTACATCGGCGACATGGGTATTCAGCAGATGCTCGGGTTGGGCAGCGAGACGGTGATGACGTTCGGCCAGATGAGCGAGATCGGCTTCATGCTCCTGATGCCCTTTTTCCTCGCCCGGTTTGGCGTGAAGACGATGCTGCTGGTCGGCATGGCGGCCTGGGTGGCCCGCTATGTGCTCTTTGCCTACGGCGCCGGGAGCATGTGGATGCTCGTGACGGCCGTCGTGCTGCACGGCATCTGCTACGACTTCTTCTTCGTCACGGGCCAGCTCTACACCGATCATGTCGCCCCGCGGCAGTTGCGGGCGAGCGCCCAGGGGCTGATCGCGTTGCTCACCTACGGGGCCGGTATGTACGTCGGCAACATTGCGTTTCCCGAGGTCGCCAAAGCATTCACGAAGGTGCCGGACGTGTTCCCCTGGCAGCCGTTCTGGTTTGCGTTTGCGGCAATGGCGGCCGCGATCATGGTGGGGTTTGCGATCGCGTTTCGCGATCCGGTCCGCTTGGGCGCAGAGGAGTGAACGCGCGGGCGTGGCGGGCGATCACGGACTGTTCGTCGGTCGGAATGACCCAGGCGGAGATGCGGCTCGCAGCGGTGCTGATGCGGGGGCCGTGGGTGGCGTTGGCCGCCTCGTCGAGCTCGAGCCCGAGCCAGGCGAAGCCGGCCGCGATGCGGCTGCGGATCGGCGCCGCACGCTCGCCGATGCCGGCCGTGAAGACGACCGCATCGAGGCCGCCCAAGACTGCCACGAGCGCCCCCATTTCCCGGACCGCACGGTAGCAAAAAAGCGCGATCGCCTCCGCGGCCCGCGGGTCGTCGCTGGCGAGCAGCCGTCGCATGTCGCCACTGATTCCCGACACGCCCAGCAGCCCCGACTCACGGGAGAGGAGCGTGTCGATCTCCGTCGCTGGCATCCCCCGCTGCTCTGCCAGATGCAACACGACCCCGGGGTCGAGGCTACCGCACCGCGTCGCCATCACGAGCCCGTCGAGTGGTGTAAAGCCCATCGTCGTGGTGATACTTCGCCCGTCGCGGATCGCGCACAGGCTCGCGCCCGCGCCCAAGTGGGCGATGATCGCCCGCTCCGGCAGCCTGCCGATGACCGCGGGCAGACGAGCCGTCACCGATTCGTATGAGAGCCCATGAAAGCCGTACCGCCGGATGCCCGCGTCGTGCAGCGCCCGCGGAATCGCAAACCGCATCGCTTCCGATGGGCAGGTGTGATGAAACGCCGTATCGAAGCAGGCCACTTGTACCGCCCCGGGCAGCCGAGCAAGCGCCGTGCGGAGAGCGGCGAGGCCCTGCGGCTGATGGAGGGGGGCGAGGGGAATGAGCGTGTCGAGCGTCGCCAACACGGCAGGCGTGACGACGGTGGGGGCCGTGAAATGCGTGCCGCCATGCACGATCCGATGCCCGACCGCAGCGATGCTCGCCGGGGCTATCGCCGTGAGGAGGTGATCGAAAAGCAGGTCGAGGGCCGCCTGCCACGAGGAGGCGGCGATCTGTTCGGAGATTTCGTCACCATCGCGGGGCCTGACGACGAGCCGCGCAGCATCGTCGCGGATATCGACATGGGCCTGGAGGCAGGGGCCATAGTCGTCATAGGCTGCGGCCTTGATGCTGCTCGAGCCTGCGTTGATGACGAGCGTCGTGGCTGGAATCAAACCGCTCATGGGGAGGCCGTCGCGCGGGCGTGGGCAAGATGCACCGCCACGGCACAGGAAAGCACCCGCGAGGCGAGCGAGTCGGCCCGGCTCGAGAGGATGATGGGCACCCGGGCTCCAAGCACCACGCCGCCCGCCTCCGCACCGGCAAAATACTCGAACTGCTTGGCGAGGATGTTGCCACTCTCGAGGTCGGGGGCCACGAGGATGTCGGCCCGGCCGGCCACGGGTGAGTCGATCCCCTTGGTGCGGGCGGCCGCGATCGACACGGCGTTGTCAAAGGCCAGCGGTCCATCGAGCACGCCCCCTGTGATCTGGCCACGGTCGGCCATCTTGCAGAGGGCGGCCGCGTCGATCGTGGAGCGGAGCTTCGAGGTCACCGTCTCGACGGCCGACAGGATTGCGACCTTCGGCGTGGTGATGCCGAGCGCCCGCGCCAGGTCGATCGCGTTTTGCACGATATCGACCTTCTCCTCCAGCGTCGGGTCGATGTTGACCGCGCCGTCGGTGACCAGGAGCGGCCGGTCGTAGCCAGGCACGAGCATCACAAACACATGGCTGATCCGTCGCGACGTCCGCAGGCCGGCATCCCGTTTCACCACCTCGGCCATCAGCTCGTCGGTATGGAGGCTGCCCTTCATGAGGGCCTCCGCCTCGGCCCGGCGCACCAGGTCGACGGCCAGGGCCGCCGCGGCGTGGCTGTGCGAGGCGGCCTCGATGCGGACGCCAGCCAGGCTCACGCCGGCCTCGGCAGCTGCTGCCTCGATCTTGTGCGGTGGGCCGACGAGGATCGGATCGATCAGGCCACGGTCGCGGGCGGCGACAACGGCCGCGAGCGACGCACTGTCGCAGGGGTGGACGACTGCGGTCACCAGCGGCGGCAGAGCGGCCGCCCGAGCGACGATGTCAAGCGGCGGCGGGGAGGCACTATCCGTCATGCCACGCATTATGCCTCCGGAGCGCGAGCCGGCAACGATCACCCGTCGTCATATGGTGGACCTTGTCTTGCATCACTCCCCAGGCAGCCCGGAGCGCAAGCGACGGGGCCTGATTGAGGTGGTTACCGGACTGGCCCCCCGGCTCGCGCCGGGGGCTTCCTGGAGGCGAAGCGTCCGCCGGGGGTTTCACGCGCGGGCGCTGCGGTGGCTCAAGGAGTTGCGGCGGCGGCGTCGCGTCTGACGAGGTCGAGCGCCTGCTGCACGTGGCCGGCGGCGGTGAACGACGAGTTGAAGGCGAGCCGTACGACGCCAGCGCGATCGATCACGTAGGT
>JBIKNV010000325.1:0-3899 GCA_044358475.1 Pirellulales bacterium
CGCTGCAGCCGTCCGGTCGATCGTGCCGCCGACCAGGTTGCCTGGAAATTTCCCGTGCCCGAAGCCAACCTGCTCGGGCCGGCGTCGGTGCTGATCACGAGCGAAACCGACATCGAACTCGTGCCTGAGATCGCGGGGATTCGCGGGCTCGTCCGCCAAGTCGCCCCCGCGCCGTTGCGATCGGATGCCGACCGGCTCGCGTTGGCCTACCGACTCGACGGCACGGACGGGCTGTTTCGAGCCCAGCGACGGTTTCTCGAACGCCGCATCGATGCCTCGATCCGTACGCAGGTCGACATCGATCAGCAGGTCACTCGCGTGACGGAAACGATTCGGTTCGCGGTGGCGCATGTGCCTCTCGAATTCATCGACCTCCTCGTGCCGGCGACGGTGGCCGCAAGCGACACGCTGGAAATTCGTCAGAGCGGCCAACTCCTCAATCCGGTGGTCGGCTCGGCGGCTGGCACTGCCGACGACGATCCGCGGCCGCTTGCGGACTCATTTGACGCCCTCTTCGAAAACGATCCCTCGGCACGGGAAGAAGAGTCGGGCTTGCGGAGCACCGTCGAGCGGACACGCGTGCGGGCGATGCTCCCGGTGCCGCTGCTCGGGGCGGGCGAGGTGACCGTGACCTACGAACTGCCCACGCCCGAAGTGCCTCCCGAAACGACGGTGGCGGAAGACCTGGCGTTGATCGTGCCGGTGGATGCGAAGGTTGGGCGCCAGACACTGTTGGTCAATGCTGTTGACTCGTTGGCCATCGATCTCCGCGGCGAGGAATGGAAACGCGACGCGGCGGCACCGGTCGGAGGAACGACCCGATCCTGGGCGACAGCCCGATTCCAAGACGCTGCTCCGCTCACGCTTGCCGCCCGCCGGCGCGAGATGTCCGGCGAGACGATCGTGGAAGCGGCCTGGCTGCAGACACGGCTCCTTGCGGATCGCCGCGAGGACATGTTTGCGTATGCCATCAGCACCGCGGCCGACCGCATCGCGGCCACGCTGCCGGAGCCGCTGCTTCCAGCCGCTGGCTCGGCGACGACTTCGATCGAGGTATGGCTCGACGGCCGACGGATCGACGATGCGATCCGTTCCGACGGAGGCATCGACGTGCTGCTCCAGTCGGGGGGAGCACGCACGGTGGCGCTCCTGGAAATTCGAGTCAGCCGCCCATGGACAGCGGAAGGGATGATGGGGCTGGCTGGACTCGAACGCCTGACACTGCTGCCGCCGGAGTTTGCGGCGGGTGTGCAGCAACGGCGGTTTTATTGGGAGGTGCATCTGCCTTCCGATCAGCATGTGGTCGTGCCCCCGAGGCGCTGGACCGGGCAACAGCGGTGGACCTGGGGATCGATCGGGATGGAACGACGACCACTCGTGACCCGGGATGCGCTCGCCACGTGGGTGCGTACCAATGCCGGCCGGGAACGCGAACTTGGCAGAGATGCCGTTGATACGGGGCTCGTGAGCCACCGGGCCCTGTACTCGGGCGTGGGATCGCCCGGCGATGAAACGGTATGGATGGCGGCCACCTGGCTGCTGGTGCTGGCCGTCTCGGGGCCCGTGCTGGTGGTCGGACTCTTGATGGTCTACGTGCCAGCCGCCCGGTCGGCCTGGCTGATCGTCGGAGTTGCGTCGCTGCTCACGCTTCTGGCCGCTGCCTGGCCGGGACTGGCACCGATGTTGGTGCAGGGCGCGTTGCCAGGGGTCGGTCTGGCCCTCATGGCCGCTGCCATGCGGGGGCTGATCCGGTTGCCCTCGTCGGCGGCCGAGCGACTCGCGGCCGGAAGCTCGATAGCCCGGGGTGTTGCCCCACCCTCGCTCATTGTCGCCCGGTCGGCCATTCATCCTTCTGAAGGCGTGACCACGTCTGGACGGTCTGCATCATGAAGGCTGCGTCACGCCGACTGACGTGCTTCCTGCTGGCGGTCGTACCGTTCTTGATGGCCGCCGATGGAGAGGATCCGTTGCGTTTCGTGCGGGTGCATGTGCCGCACGGAAATCTCTCTGCAATCGATCTGGGGGGTGATCGCTACGTGCCGATGTCGGCGGCTGAATTCGAGGCCGCCATGGCCCGCCTGGAAAAGCGTCCATCCGCCGACGAGCCGTTGCGGGGAGCAACGCCCCTGCTCGACCTTGTCCGCTACGACGCACGGCTGATTGCCTCGGCCGGCACGTTCACGCTGCATGGTACGGCCAGGTGGAAGGCTGACTCAGCGGCGGCGGCCGTTCCCGCGCTGCCCTTGGGAACCCTTGCGGTGCAGGATGCTCAGATGACGACCGGAGCCGGTACCGGTGATGCCGTGGTGTTTGGTCGGGCCGATGGCAGCCTCGCGATCAGCACTCCTCAGCCGGGCACCTACTCCTGCCAATGGCGATGCCCCGTGACTCGCCATGCAGACGACACCTTGTCGCTCGTGCTGCCGCTCGTGCCGGCCCTCGCCTCGACCATCCGCCTGCAGTTGCCGGAGGAACTCGTGCCGATCGTGCCGGGCGCCGTGGTACGCCTCGCTGCCGACGCGAATGACGGCTCACTGCCAGGTCGCGGATGGCAGATCGACGTCGGTCCCCGCACGGCCCTCGAGATCGGGCTGGCGTCGGCCACGGCAGTGAAGAGCCGACCCGGCCGGCGACTGATGACCTGGACGACGGCTGTGATCGTGGGGCGACAGATCCGAGTGAGCATGCTCGTCGAGCCCGACGCCGCCTGGCAGCCGACGGTGCTGGAGGATGGCACGGAGCAGTCGGTCGCCGTGACGCTTGCGAAGGCTCCGGCAACGCGGGTCACCGCGGTGCGACTGCATGACCCGCCGCATGCGCCAACGGCCGACGTTTTCCACGGTCTGCTTGCACCGCAGCCGCAATGGCTGGAGACCGACGCCGGCGCGAGCCTCCACATTCAGGTGCCGAGCGTCTGCCTGGGGCGTCGGCAGGCCCTGATCATCGAAGCGGTTGCCCCGCTCTCGACGAATGAAAACGAGCTGGCATCGGTGACGCTCCTCGAGGTGTCCGAGGAGGCGTGGGCAGGGGGAGGCATTGTCGTCCAGGTCGATCCGGCACAGGTCATCGCCGACGTTGCGGTGGAACGGGCGGCCGTGGTCGACCCGGCCACCGCGTCTGCCTGGCGAACGCCTCAGGTGGAGACGCCTGGTGCGTTGGATGTCGAGCCGCCGCGGATCTATGTCGAGCAGCAGGGGCCGCGACCTCGTGTCGGCGTCGCAGTGGAGCGTCGCGTGGCCGACGTGACCGTGCGACGAGTTTCCATCGTCGACGTGTCGCCCGAGGCGGTGCTGGCGCGGACCACCTGTGATGTGACCGTTCAGCAGGGCGAAGCCTTCGAACTGCGCGGCTGGCTGACAAAGGGCTGGTTTATCGACACGGTGGAACTGGTCTCGGCTCCGGTCCGCCCCCCCCTGGCGGCACCGCTGGCCGATGCGTTCGATGAGCCTCCCGAGTGGCGGGTGGTCCGACGAGGAGAGGGCAACGAGCTGCGGGTGGCCTTCACGTCGGCGGTGACGCCTGCCAAGCCAGTGATGCTGCGGATCACCGGCCACCGCGCCGGGATCGCCGTGGGGGTGCCGTTTTCGTCTGCGGAACTCGACATGGTGATGCTCCGCGGCGAGGGGCCGAATTCCGTGCTCGCCGTGAGGACCGGCGCCGAGATGACGATTGACACGGAGCAGAAAGTCGAGCCTGTCACGGTGGGTGACCCGCGGCTGGCGATGCTGCTCGAAGACAGCGGCGTGCGGGTGCGACTTCCGGCAGGACGCCGCGGCGGTCAGCAGGTGCTGAGGCTGGCGCGGCGGCGGCCTCCCCTCGACGTGAATACCGAGGTCCGGCTCACCTCCCGCGACGGGCGGCTCATCGAGTCGTTTACATTCGAGTGTACGCCGGAGCGA
>JBIKNV010000031.1:0-13108 GCA_044358475.1 Pirellulales bacterium
CAGATCGTGCGCGCCGGTTTTTTGACGCAAGTCCATGACGGCGCGCGAGTTCCGACAAGTCGCCGCAGGTTTAACCGGACAGTACTGGTTTTCAACCTGTGTCTGTGCCTCCCTCTCTCACCGCCTCCCCGCTCGGGGCTGCCCATGCCCCGTCGCCGGACGCTCGCTACGGGCATCATGCCCTCCGCTCTCTCGATGCTGCCCTCACTTCGCCGGGCACCGATCCGCCGTAGGCGGATTGGTCGTGGCTTCGCTTGCCGCCGAGCCCGGCTCTCGGGGCACGGACAGCCCCTCGCTTCGTCGTTCCCTGTAGCACCACTTTCATGGAACCATCGGATCGCCTGGCTCTCCCTTGGCGGCGCTATTCTCTTTGCCAGGTTCGAAGACTTCGAGTTCGCGGCAGATTTTCTTGGCCATGAAGTCGTTGATTTCACGGTGTCGAGGCACGGTCGATACCTTGCGCGTGTTCAGATTCACGTACACGGTATGCCGACGGCCTTCGCGCAGGAATGCACAGCCATGTGCTTCGAGATGGCGAATCAGATCAACCCGCTTCATCACGATGCCAGTTCGAAAGGCTCTCGTGCCACGTCCTTGCCGGTCAAGGCCTGCTCGGCCAGTTCCCGGTTTGCTTCAAGGACCAGCTGAACAGCTTCACGAAGGTTTTCGCGAACCTCCACGAGCGTTTCGCCTTGGCTGTTAGCGCCGGGGATTTCTTCAACGAACCCGATATAGCCTTCGGGGACAGGCATATAGACGGCAGTCAATATCATTGATGAATCTCCACAGCCTTCACGATTCGAACCCGGCAAACAGAATACCAAAAGACGGAACGCCCGTACAGTCATTCGTGGATGGGTCGGACTTGCAGAAAGGCGAGGGGATACAGGCCGCAAGCAGCAGCCTCAGGTATCGACCTGCGAAAAGCCGGCTTATACGGTTCCTCCGTGAGCCTTGCGCGGCCGTTTCTACAAGCCCAGCGTCGTGAGGCGTGGGGCGAACGACCACCAGACGCCGCATCCAGCATGGCTTGCCCGCGGCCTCGCGGCCGGTCGGCTTTCACTCGCCACGCACTCCAGCGCGATGATCGTGTGTATGACTTGTAGGGGACGGTTTGAGCTCTGCCTATCTGTGGCGCTGTACGTGGAGTGGGTGGACGCTCTTTCCCGTCCGGAGAACCTTCCGCCCGGGATCACTCCAGCCGAGGCCGTGGCGTTTCTGCGGCATCTGGCCAGCCTCTGTCACGTCCAGCCGATATACTTTTGATGGCGTCCGTTTCTGCCCGATCCGGATGACGACATGGTTTTGGAGCTAGCAGCGGCAGCTGAGGCCAAGTATCTGGTCACGCATAACGTGAAGGATTTCGTCGGATCAGAAACCTTTGGCGTGACGGTGGTTTCACCGGGCGAGTTTTTGCGAGTCGTACGAGGTGATTCATGAGTGCGGTCACGATCAACCTTCCGGAGTCGCTCTTCAAGCAGATCGAGTCCCTCGCCGCAGCTGAGGGCTACTCCGTCGAGCAGTTTATGGCCACCGCTGCCGGTGAGAAGCTAGCGGTTCTCATGACGACCAGTTTCTTGCGAAGCGAGGCGGCGGCGGGCCGGCGGGAGGCTTTTGACCGGTATATGGCCGCCGTGCCAGATGCGCCGGTTGTGGATTCAGATCGGATCGTGTGACCACGGCTACACGTGGAGCTTGATTCACGCGGATCCCCATCATGCCCACGCTCGACCGGATCACGATCTATCCCGTGAAGAGCCTCGACGGGCTCGATGTCGCCGAGGCCCGCGTGCTGCCGTCGGGCGGCCTGGAAAACGACCGCCGCTGGCAGCTCGCCGACCTCGATGGCCGGGTGCTCAACGCCAAGCGAACGCCGCTTTTCCATGCGATCCGCGCAGAGTTTGACCTGGGCGGAGCAGGGGGGCTGCCGTCGTCTACCGGCAACGTCATTCACCTAGCGATCGATCCCGCCGCGGTGGCGGCCCGGGCGATTCCCGGAGTTGAGCGGCTGGCTTCGCACGGGCCTGAGTCGTTTCCGCTGGTGCCTGGGCCGGATGGACCATGCGAGTGGCTGGCGAAGGTGTTCGGCCAGCCCGTGCTGCTGGTGGAGCGAGCCGACGGGGGATTTCCCGACGACCGCGACGCTCCTGGGCCGGTGGTGATTTCGACGGCGTCGCTCGAGGCGGTGGCGGGCTGGTTTAGATTCAACGTGGACGAGAGCCGGCGACGGTTTCGGGCGAACCTTGAGATCGGCGGCTGCGAGGCCTTTTGGGAGGATGCGGTCGCGAGTCCGGCGCGGCCGGAGTTGCAGCCGTCGCTGCTCGACCTGGCCCCTGACCTGCCGGCGGATCCCTATACCGACCTGCCACCGCCAGAACCGCAGTCGTTTTTGATCGGCGACGTGAGTCTTCGGGCCACAAACGTCTGCCGGCGGTGCGTAGTGCCCACCCGCGAGAGCCGCACGGGGGTGGTCACGGAGCAGTTTCGGGAGGTTTTTGAGACCCGGCGGCGGAAAACCCTGCCGGTTACCACCGATGCGGCAGGGTGGAGTAACTTCTACCGCCTGGGGGTAAATACTCGGCCGGAGGGGCAGGTCGCCCTAGCCGAGGTGGGTTTACTAGTCAGGCGAAAACCGGATCTTTCAGGCTTGGCGGACCATTTCGGTCGCGGGGGATATCCGGCTCCATGAGGCGCGAACCTTCGCCCCGTGGATCCCGTATTCATCGCACGTCCCCATCGAGCCGACTAATTCGTTGACCTAGGCTCTGCCGGCGCGTAGTGTCGATAACGTCTCGCAGGCCTTATTTTTGGAGATCAAACGATGAGATTCCCCTCGTCCGTCGACAGTTTCGCGTTTCGTGGCTCGCGGAGAAGCCGTCGCGAGAACCGACCGGGGCGCTCATCCGCTGTGAGGAGTTCGCGGTCGCTCGCTTCGACCATCGAATCCCTCGAAAACCGCAGCATGCTGGCGGCCGACGTCCTTGATGTCACGGGTTCAATGTGGGACGGCAAACTCGTCGACGCTGTGCGAAACGAGTATGTGCTGCGAATGCCGCAGATGAATGCCGCCACTGCCACGTCACTGATTGATTACAGTTGCACGACTCCCGTCGTGCGGGAGGGGTGGACGCTGCAAGACCTTGGCGTCGGCTTTTTCAAGCTGAATGCCCCAGGGGCGACTCAGGCCACGGTTTTAGCTTGGGCCCGCAACAAAGGCGTGCAGTCGATCGACGTCAATCGAATTTCTCAGGCGTCGAAGGCCCCCAACGATCCGCTGCACGGCGATCCCAGTAACTGGGCGTTCCAGAAGATCTCAGCCGAGGACGCGTGGGAGACGGGCACGGGTACCGCAACCACGATTGTCGCAATCCTCGACTCCGGCGTGGACTACAACCATCCAGACCTCGCCGCAAACATGTGGAAAAACCCAAACGAGGTCGCCGGCAACAATATCGACGACGATCGCAACGGTGTGATCGACGACATCTTCGGCTTCAACGCCCTGGCAAACACGGGCAATCCGATGGATGACTTTGGCCATGGGACGGTTGTCGCCGGACTCGTGGGTGCCGTCGGCGACAACAACATAGGCATGGCGGGAGTCAACTGGGCCGTGAAGCTCATGGCTGTAAAGGTGATGGATGCAAATGGCAACGTATCGATTGCCAATGAGATCAGGGGCATCACCTACGTCATGAAGCAAAAAATGGCCGGCCAGAACATCGTCGCGGCGAACTGCAGCTTCGGCCGATTCGGGTTTAGCCAGCAGGAATCCGATGCGCTCACCCAGCTCGCTGCGACGGGGATCACGATCGTCGCGGCTGCCGGAAACCTGGGCAACGACAACGATGTTCGGCCAGTGTATCCGGCCAACTACGGCATTGACGGCTTGATCGCGGTGGCCGCATCGGATCAAAACGACGATCTGACGAGCTTCTCGGACTTTGGGGTGAACACGGTCGATCTCGCAGCACCGGGCGTGGGAATCCTTTCCACGCGGGCCGCGCAATCAAATGGCTTCTACCAACCCTATTCGGCGAATAGTGGGAGCAACCCCACGAACTACACCGTCACCTTCAACGGCTTTACGATCAATGAGGCATTTGTCGATGGCACGTCGTGTTCGGCGGCGTTCGTTTCAGGTGCCGCCGGCCTGCTGCGGTCGTTAAAGCCGGCAGCGTCGATCGTGCAGGTGAAGAACGCCATCCTCGACGGCGTGGACCGCTCGTCCGGGCTTGCCGGCCGCGTGTTGAGCGGGGGGCGGCTGAATCTCTCGAACTCCGTGAATCTGGTCCTGTCGACGACCGGCGTCGCCCCAGTGCCATCATTCGTCCCCGGCCAGGCCATCAGCTTCATTGAAGGCAATCAAGGATACTCTCTCGCCGAGGTTCGGGTGCAGCTCGATAGGCCCTGCGACCCAGGAAAGTCGTGCTCCGTATGGGTTACGACCCGGCCCGGTGGTTCAGCGTTCGAAGGTGTGGACTATTTGGCCAAGTCGGGATTCGTCACGTTCTCCGGCGTGGAAACGCAAAAGTCATTCTTCGTACGCATCGTAGGCGACCGCCAGGCGGAGCAGCGGGAGCAGTTCGCCGTGCAGATACTCGCCGCACAATCCAAAGGCATCGATCCGGGTACGCCTTTGATCCAGCAGGTGAATCCGATCATTCTTGACGATGACTATGATACGACGCCCGTGGAGCCCGGGCCGACGAATCCATCACTGCTTCCCAAGGTGAGCGTCGACGTCAAGAGAGAGTTGAGCGTCGGCGGTGCCAACGGGCAGGCCGGCCAGTTGAGCCAAGTGCCCTTCCTGGAGGGCGGTATGGGGACGTTCGTCGTTTCGCTCGACAGGGCGTCCAACAAGACGGTGTCGGTGAAGTACCGAACGAATCAGCCGGTGATCATGCCTGCCGGTACAGCGCTCGAGGGCGTCGATTACGTGGCAGCGTCCGGCGTCGTCACGTTCAAACCGGGCGAGCGATCGAAGGAAATCACGGTCAAGATCCTGGCCGACAAGCTTCTGGATGACAACGAGACGTTCCGCGTTGTCCTCTCGGCGCCGATCAACGCCGAGTTCGATGCTGCGGCGGGGGGTGGCGTGAACAATGTGAACACGAGTTCTGCGGTCTCCGCCACGATCACCAACGTCATCCCGCCGCAGACCCCGGGTTTTCAGATCACGCTCAACTACCTCGGCAACGTCCCCGCGGCTCTCCGAGGTGCAGCACGTTGGGCTGCGGCCCGCTGGTCTCAGGTCATTGTCGGAGACCTGCCGGACGTGATTGACCCACAGACAGGAACGGTGGTGGATGACATTGTCATCGATGTGCAGTCCGGCCTGCTGGGAGGGGAGCCCACCGATGGAGCGGGTGGCGCGTTGGCGAATGCCGGACCCGAGGAGTTTCGCACCTACGGCTCCCGCCTTCCGTGGAAGGCATCTGCTGGCATCGACCCCGCTGATGCGACCAATCCCTTGCTGAGGCAGATCGTCCTGCACGAGTTTGGCCATGCGTTGGGGTTTGGCGGTTACGTGTTCGCTCGCAATAATCTCGTGAATGCGACCGGAACGGGATTCGTGGGTGCCAATGCCCTGCGGGAGTATCGCACGATTTTTCGCACTCCCGCCGCGCTGAGTGTTCCGCTTGAGACCAGCGGAGGCGGAGGCACTGCCGGAAGCCACTGGGCAGAAGATACGTTCCAAAATGAGTTGATGACAGGCTACGTCAACGGCGCCACGACGCTTCCCTTGAGCCGCGTTACCGTCGGTGCGATGGCGGATATGGGCTATCAGGTCAGTTATCCGAAGGCCGACGCCTACACAAAGCCCGCGGCTCTTCGTGCGGTGCCGGTGGCGGCAGTTTCCAAGTCGTCGATTCGCCTCGCGGCCTTGGTGGCGTCGGGCGAGTCGGCCACTCGCACCCCCGCCGTGGTGGCCGCTGCGGTCACCGTGCCCGTCGACAAGGCTCCCGCTGCCCGCTCGTTCCTCTCGATGGCCAGTGTTCTACCGGGGCAGACCTCGAGCGAGGGCGTCGTGTCTGGAGGCCTGATCGGTCGACGGGCGTTTGCGGCCCTTGGTCGGGGGTAGGGCGGCACGAGCGATCGCCCTAGCGTGCCCCTTGCCGCACCCCCCTGGGTGAAGTACCTTTAACGGAGGTGTGTGTCCCTATTGCTGGAGTCAGCGACGCCAGCGGGACGAAAAAAGAGTGGTCGTTCTCAGGGGAGTCGCGCATGCGAGCGTCACGACGGGCTGGGGGCACGAGACGAGTCGATCGTGGGCGGACTCGGCGGCGACTTTGGGCTGGGGAGTTACTCGAAAAAAGGGCCTGCCCTGCAGCGGTGAGTGTCACCGGCCCCACGTCGATCCCTGAGGGTGATGTGGGGCTTACAAAGGTCGTCTTTGACATCGAGTTGTCGGCGCCCCTTGGCCAGGCTGCATCGGTCTCATACAGCGTCGTCGGCGGCACCGCGACGTTACGGTCCGACTACCTCGTGGCCAACGCCGGAGGCAGGATCTCCTTCGCCGCGGGTGAGACGAAGAAGTCTCTTGCCGTCCAGGTGCGCGGCGATGCCCTCCGTGAGTCGAATGAGACGTTTTCGGTGAGGCTCTCGGCTCCAACCAACTGCACGCTCGGCGCTGCGGTCGCAGCCGCCACGATCGTCGACAACGACTCGTATACGATGTCGATCGTCGCCCCCTCCATGATGGTCCCAGAGGGAACGCCTGCCAGCGTGACGATCAAACTCTCGTCTCCTGCTACGCGGAGGGAATCGATGGTCTGTCGCGCGGTGAGCGGCACGGCCAAAGCCGGCCTCGACTTCGAGATCGTATCCTCCCGAGTCGTGACCTTTGAGCCGGGCCAGGATACCCAGACGGTCTCGGTAAAAACCTTTGCCGAAGGGCTGATCGAGGGGCCCGAGCAGTTCACGGTGTTCGTCAAACCTCTCGACGTGCGGCTGGGCGCTGAAGTTGGCGCTGTGGTGTTTTTGACCGACGGCACCACACCCCAGCCAGTGCCACCGAGCGTGACCGTCGCCACGGTGTCGGCAGCAGCTGCAGAGGCCGGCCTGGTTGCAGGGGTAGTCCGTTTCACCCGTACGGGAAGCACGTCGACCCCCTTGACGGTGGACTATGCCGTTTCTGGCACCGCCGCTTCCGGGGCAGACTATGCGGCGTTATCCGGGCAGGTTGTGTTCGCTGCCGGTGACTCCTTTGTCGACGTCCCTGTCACGCCCGTGGACGATGCGGCCGTGGAACCATCGGAAACGGTTCTCATAACGCTCAAGGTTGGGGCCAGTTACGTGCTCGGCAGCCAGGTGTCTGCCACGGTGACGATCACCAGCGATGACGTCACACCTCCAACACCTCCAACGCCCCCGCCGACATCGGATCCTGGGTATCAGGTGAAATACGTTCTGCCCTCCAACCTCACGATCGATAGCAAGGTGCTCAAGAAGCTCACCACCATGCTTGACTGGGCCACCACGAAGTGGTCTTCGATCATCTCAGGCGATGTTGAGGATATCAAAGATGCTTCAGGAAAGGTCCTGGTGGATGACTTTGAACTGCAGGTCACGTTTACCGCTGCGGCCACGAACCCCTCCTCTCGCCCCTGGCAGCAGCCCAACTTCGGTGGCGCGTGGTTCACAGACCGTCGGTCGGGTGGAAGCCAACTCCCCTACAGGGGCATCGCTGAGATTACCGACAAGGCGCTCACGGCAGACTTCTACGATACGTTCAAGGGAGGAGACAAGCTCGCAGCCTACAAAACCCTCGCGATTGTCGGGCGAGCCATCGGATTCAACCAAGACATGCTCCTCGACGCCAGCTTGGTGGAAACCATCAGGTACACGATCAAGGGCATTCCGAAACCGGTTACGCTGTCAGTCGTGAAGAGCAATCCGCCAACGAACTGCGCCAGTAGATTCAGTAGTGAGTTTGGATTCAAGGAAGTGCCGTTCGATAGCAAGACGTGGGCCGACGGAATACCGTACTGGTCCACGATTCTCGGCGGCGCCGGGAGTTTCGGATTCGATGTCTTCGTGACGGGCTGGGAAGCGAACTCGGTGAAAACTCCTTACGTCAGCAATGTGACGCGCGGCTTGTTTGCCGACCTGGGCTACAAGGTTCGCTACGTCTGACAAGCACCCTCGTGGCGGCGTGCCGGGGTGGTTGGGCAGCCCCGCTCCCGGAGGTGCCCCGCTTGGGCGAGGGCCCCCGGTAGGTGGCGGCACAGACTTGAGCGTGGCCTCAGCCGCCCGCATTCTCGGTCAAAAGCGGTCCCCCGCTTCGCCGTCATTCCCCTGGCGGTCTCAATCGGAAAAGTCGTCGACCGATTTCTTGCCCCCCCTGCGGTGGCTATTTAGGCTGCATTCCAAGTTAGGCCCCCCGTACTGACGATGCAACAGTCGTTGGGGGGCGCGCCGAGCGGCGTACTCCCGTCCGAGGGAGGCAGCCCTCAAGCACATCGACAGAAACCATCGAGGGGCATCGTGATCTCACGAATCTGGAAAACCAAATCTCGGGATAGTGTCGCACGCAAGCCTGCTCGTACGGTGCGACGAAGCCGCCGTGAACGTGCGGCCCTCGAGCGGCTCGAGCCGCGATCGATGCTCGCCGTGAGCGTGACGCCCACTGGCACGCTCGTGGGTACGAACTGGAATCTGCTAGGTGCACCGCTCGTGCTGAGCGCTGGCACGGCGGCGGGGACCAATACAGTCGACATCAAGTTGACAGCCACCGGCCTCCCTGGATTTGGCAACACCGTGACGGCGACGCTGACCATCAACGGCGCCGCTCCCGCCACCTATTACAACTTCAATAGCAAGATCAGTTTTCAGGGCGACACGTCCGACATCAGCAATGTTCAGGACAACCAGATCACGCTGACGTCTGCGTACGGCGTTGACCTGTTCGGCGACACGACGGGCGGCTCCGCATTGCTCTGGCAGGTGACCGCCGACTATGGGCTCTCCAGCATCGCTGTGCCCGATGTCGCCCTCTCACTGAACGGGGCCGATTCACTCAGCGTGAAAACGGGTGCTGGCCCCTCGACGATCGGGGGAAAGATTGACTCGCCGACCTCTGCGCCCGGGCTCGCCAATGCCAAGATCGCGTACACGACGAACGGCGTGGTTACGATCGACGGTGCCAATCCGTACGCTGGCGTCGACACCTACGATCTCATCGTCGGCCCCGGCCTGGGCGCGACCGCATCGGGAATCGTCCTGAATGGCCGGATTGATGCCGAGCACGATCTCTCGCTCTCCGACGTCAACTCGATCTCGATCGCCCAGCCGATCACGGCCGGCAACTCGGTTGCGATCTCCGCGGTCAGCGGCGGTGTCGGCGGGGCTGTGACCGTCAGCCAGCCGATCACGGCGACCAATGGCCCGATTGCGATCACCGCCGTTGCGGCGGTCGTGACGAACGCAGCTCTCACGGCGACCACGTCGACGGTTTCGCTGAACGCCGGCACCACGCTTGCGGTGAACGATGACGTCGTCGCGAAGAACGGTATCACGCTCGTCGGTGCCGCGGGGGTGGCGACGTCTGGCGCGGCGGACGTGGTATCGACCGCAGGCGCCGTCACGTTGACGAGCAGTTCTGGCGGCATCACGACCGACGGCACTCTCACCGGCACGTCAGGCACCGTTGCGCTGTCGGCCAAACTCGCCGCAGTCACGAAGGGGGCGATCACGGCCTTCACGTCGGTCACGGTGAACACGGATCAAGACATCGACGTCGGTGCCCCGGTGTCAGTGACAGGCGCGACGCCCGGAGCCGGAAGTCTACAACTCAGCACGACGTCGGGCGACGTGTTCGTGCGGTCGGCGTCGCCGCTCGTCGTCGTGGACGGCGACGCGGCGATCCAGGCCTCGGCAGGCAGCATCAACACACGCAGTGCCATCACCGCATCGGAGTCGGTCAGCATCCGGGGCGGGCAGGCCGTGGATATCGGTGCGGCAGTCTCGGTGACGGGGGCGGCCTCCGGAGCAGGTGTCCTCGAGGTGGTCGCCAGCGCCAAGAATGTGGTGATCCAGCCGTTTTCGCCGCTGACCGTGGGCGATGGGAAAGTCGACCTTGAAGCAACGGCCGGCCAACTCGAGGTCGAGTCTCGTGTTGTGTCCACACTCGCGATTGACCTCACCGCGGCGCAGGGCGTCAGCCTCTCAAACGCCGTCGATTCCTCGGCGGCGATCGTCACCACCAACGTCGGCGGTACGATCACGATCGCAAACGCGTCGGGCTCGGTCTTGGTCGACGCGCCGTTGTCGGCGACGGGCGATGCGATCAGTGTCAGCAGCACGGCTGGCAGTGTCGACATCCGCGACAATGTGACCGCCCTCGAGGGCGTGAAGTTCGCTGGCGACAAGTCGCTCACCATCGGTGGCCTTCTGCCCGGTGCGCCGATCACGGTCACTGCGTTCAAGGTGGGCATCAATGGCACGAGCGGCTCTGGTGCGGTGACGCTCACGCCGAACCTGACTCTCGCGCTACCCGGCGACGCGTCGGACCTGGACCTGACCGCAGCTACGACCGTGACGGTGCCGATCGCGATCACCGCAGGCGGTGCCGTCACGATCACGAGCCCGAACGGTTTTGGCGTCCAGCAGCCGATCACCGCCTCCAACGGGGACATCACGATCAGGTCGGCGGCGGGATCCGTGACGTCCACGCTGCCGTCGGCGGCGCTCGTCGCCAATGGCGATATCAGCCTTGACGGCAAGTCCGGCGTGACGGTCGATCAGACCGTCTCGTCCAAAACCGGCGGGGTGACCTTCACATCGGCGGGTGGCGGGGTGACGCTTGGGCCGACAACGACGCTCTCCGTGCCCGACGTTACGGCTGGCCAGATCAACATCGACGCGGGCGGCCTGCTCGCGGTTGGCATCGATCTCGTGGCCGGTAGCGACATCACGCTCAAGTCGGGCGCGGCCTACACCGCCACGAAAAACCTCACGAGCACCAACGGCGACGTGAGCATGACGCTTACGGCTGGTGGCCTCGATGTGAGCGGAATCAAGATCACGGCCCCGGTCGGCGACGTTCTGCTGTCGGCAGCTGCCGGCACGCTGACCGTGAATACGGCCAAGATCCTTGCGCCGGTGGGAGACATCACGCTGATCGACGGTCTTGGGATCACGGGGCTTGCCGGCCCGTTTACGGCGGGCGGCAGCCTCGTCGTGCAGACCGGCGGTTCCTGGATTCCCACCGGTCCGTTTGCGTCGCTGACGGGCGACATCGACATCACGGCCACAGGGACGATCGACGTCAGTTCGATCGCGGTGACCGCGGCGACAGGCTCGGTCAGCCTGAAGAGCACGACGGCGAGCGTCGTGGTGGGCTCCGTGGCGAGCCCGCTCACCGTTTCTCCGACAGCCGGCTCCATCACGCTTGATGCGGCCACGTTCGTCACCGTGAGTCAACCCCTGACAGCAGGCGGGAGCATCGCCATCACCTCCGTGGACCCGCTGGTGCTCGGCAACAAACTCACTGCCACCAACGGCGGTATCACGCTCACCAGCGTTGGTCTTAAGTTGGTCTCGCCTGGCGGAATCACGACGTCTGCGGTGATCTTGGCCGACGGGACGATCACTTACGTCACCCCGGGGCCGATCGTCGCCAGCGCTGCGATCACGTCAACTGGTGCCGCGGGGGCCATTTCACTCACGAGCACAGCGACGGGGATCGCCACGGATGCCCCTGTTGCCGCAAAGGGAAACGTGACGTACGACGCTCCGGGGGTCATTACGCTGGGCAAGTTGGCCACGTCGACGGCGGGAAGCGTGAGCATCGGCGGGACGATCGCCCCGGTCGGCGCCCTCGGCATCTCGGTGCCGATCTCCGGTGCTACTGGCGTCTCGTTGAAGGCCGGCGGTGCGGTTTCGACGATAACCGGAGGCACTCTGGCATCTGTTGCCGGCCCGATTGCCCTGACGAGCACGGGCGCCGGCATCAGCACGGCCGACACGGTGACGGCGACCGGCGCGGTGTCGTATGACGCCCTGACAACGATCACCGTGAGCAGTGCGGTGAGCGGTGGTGCTGGCATCAGCATGACCGCCGGCGGCGCGGTTTCGACCTTAGCCCCGTTGACCTCCATCGCGGGCAGTGTCGATTTGGCCAGCACCGGTGGTAGCGTGAGCGTCGACAGCGCTGTGTTGGCGAGTGGAAGTATCTCGATGAAGGCCTTGGCGTTGGTGTCGCCCGCCTCCAGCCTGACTGCCGGCGCGGACATCACCCTCACCAGCACCGGACTCACTCCCGTCGACGGCGTCGCCCTCGGTGGTGATCTCACGGCAGGCGGCACGATCACGCTCTCTGCCGTCAACATCGTGGGCAATGCGACGCTCGGTGATTCGATCGCAGTGAAGATCACAGCGGACGTGTTGATCGTTACGGCTGGTGCGGTCGCGTCTGTCCTGTTTGCAAATGTAGGCAACGACGTGAACTCGCTGTCGATCGTCCTGCCGAGCGGGATCGATGTCGCGTTTACCGATGTCGATAATCTCGCCGTCACCGCGATCGCGACCAATCTGGGGACGGTGACGGTCGCTGCCGGTGGAGCCTTGAACGTCACAGGCACGATCGGCAGTCCGACGACCGTGTCGGGTATCACGCTGACCGCGGTCGGGGCAGTGGTGGTCGGTGGCGGTGGCTCGTTGGAAGTTGGACTTGTGGACGATACCGGCGTCGGCAATGTGACGGTGACCAGCATCGGCAGCGACGTAGTTATCGAGGGAAGCGTGACGGCCGTCAGCGGCGGCGTCACGATTCTCTCAGGCGGCGGCACGACCGGTGCTCAGATCGGTACGGCCGGGCAGCCTGGCGAACGACATCGTGGTGAGTGGCATCACGGGTGTTTCGATCCTCGGGACCGGTTCGCCGATGGTTCTTTCAGCCGCTGGCAACATCAAGCTGACCAGCCCAGCTGGCGCCGTCGCGGTGGACGCAGATATCAAGGCGACCTCCGGCAAGATCACGATCGACGCCCAAAACAACATCACGCTCTCGGGGGCGTCTATGTTTGCGGGCGGCATCTTCCCTCCCACGCCTGGGGCGGGCGACATCCTGATCACGAGCGTGACCGGCACCATCTCGTCGTCG
>JBIKNV010000326.1:0-3889 GCA_044358475.1 Pirellulales bacterium
AGCCAGAACTGCGTGTCGAGCACCGCTTGCAGCACATGCATCGTGTCGCCCGAGTCGAGCCCATAGGCCACCATCAGCGTGAGCGCTCCGCTCGCAGCAGCCACGAGATTGCCGATCCCGAACCGTTCCAGTGACTCCAGCATGAGGCCCGCGATCACGCAGGCCCAGCCGATGAAGACGGCTGACGAGTAGAGATTGACGACCGGCGGGCGGCCGGTGAGATAGACCCGCGACACCAGGGCGAAGGTATGGAGCAGGAAAATCCCAAACAGCATCCAGGAAATGAACCGGTTGAGTGGACCGTGCCAGGCCAGGAAGCTCACGAAGCACAGCACCGTTGCCAGCACGTAGAGCCACTTGGCGAGGTCGGTCGGGTTGAACCCATTGAACCAGGCCTCGTAGGCGGCTTTGGCGGTGGACGTGCGTACTTCGGGCAGGTCGGCGATCGCCCGCGTGTATTTGGCCAGGGCTTTGTTGAAGTCTTGCGGCGCGCCATCGATGACCGCGAGAAGGTCGGTGAACGGCAGGATTGCCGGGTTGAGCCGGTAGGCGGGCATGCCTTCCTGTCCATCCACCATGCGACCCACGATGGCCGTCACAACAGCCGGGTAGAGAGCCTGCCAGGTCGATCCCGGGCGCGGCTCCGCTGCGTCAGCCGACGCGGCGTCGAGCGGCGGAATCGCCGCCGGTGGGTGGTTGGCCTCGAGCATCTTCGCGCCTCGCATCATCCGGCCGATCTGATCGAGCATCGACCGCCGCGCCTCCTCCCCCTCGCCGACCGGCGTGGGCATTTGGGGGGGCTCGTAAGCAAACCGGATCAGGTCGTACGTCATCAGTTTCTGATTGATCTCGCCATACTTTTTCTGGACGAACGTCCGCTGCTCCGGAGGCACGTCGCGGGCCGCCTCGATCTGCTCCCGCAGCGCCTCCCTGCCCCCCGCGAGTTCCTTTGCGCTGTAGCGATGTCCCTTGCGACGGGTGAGATCGAACAGATCGAGCACCTCCATGGCGTCGATCCGGAAGACGGGCGCATGGTCGGCCCAGTCGGCCCCCGCCATCTGGGCCAAGAGCCACTGGGTGGCCGAAATACTGCCTTGCGGGCTGCCCGCAGGGGCGTCGTCGGGCATGACCACGCTCGTGCGGTTGCTGAGGAGTTGCAGCGTGTTGCGGGCCACACTGTCGAGCGGTTTGACGCGGCCCTCGTGCATCATCGGTATCGTTCCGGCCGCGGCCCAATCTGCAGCGTTGGCCGCCGGCTTTCGCGGGCGGGCCGCCGGCAGCGTGCAGAGTGCGACGAGCCCCAAGGCTGCCACCGGGATGAGCCACCCACGCGTCTGGCTGGCCATCGGGGCGCCAGGCATGGCCTTTTTTCGTCGCCGTGATCGCGTGGTGTCTGCGGATGGCGATGGGGTATCTCCATCGCGGGTCGCCTCCCGTTCATGCCGACTGGCAAACCGGACGAACGTGCCGCCGAAGTGAACGAGCATGCCCCAGAACGCCAGCACGCAGGCGACATAGGGGATCAGCCAGCCGGCATTCTCGACCACCTGCAGACCGGTCTTTTCGCCGACCTTCCCGCCACCGAGATCTACCTGCGAGTACTGGCTCTGATAGAACGTCTCTCCCCGATACCGCACCGGGTTGTTCATCCAGATGCGCCCCTTCTGTTCGGCCTTGGTCGCCGCATCGGTGAAGGTCACGTAGGACGAATAGTCGCGGGGCGTGTCACTGGCGGCGTAATCGAGCTTTCGCACGTCGTCGAGCGTCACACTGTACGGCTTGTACTCCCGACGAAACCGCAGTTGGAGCCGCCACGGCTTGCCATCGGCCTCGACCGAGTCGCACTGATCGGCCTCGGACCCCATGAAGATTTGGGCCTGATCATTGAGGAACTGGGTGACGAGAAAAGTGCCGAGGTCGCGGCCGGTGCCGCGTTCCTCCAGCCGCACATAGGCCGACGCAATGTTGGACTTCGATGATGCGCCCCCCTCGGGCGGTCGTTCAGTGGCCAGCCAACTTGTCCCGAGCCCGGTGGTGGCCGGATTGGGGGCCACGGGGCCGACACGCGCGACCAACGAATTCGGGAAGTACTCGAGGACCCGCAGGTCGAACGGGAGACCATCGATCGTGATCGGGTCACCCCCTGCCCGCGCCTTGAGAAGCCTTGCCGAAATCACCGTCACGGCATCGGTGTCGGGACCGCTTGCGTTGATGATCGCCAATTCCGTTTCGTCGGTGCGGAAGGCGACGTTGGTGGTCTCCCCCTCCACCAACGACATCCGCTCCTCGATCTGGCGATCACCAAAAGCGAACTGTCCGAGCATCAAGAGCCCGACTGCGACATGAATCAGCACGTTGCCCCCCCGTGCGCCGAACACGAGCACAAGACCCGCCAGCAGCACCAGAGACGCCGCACTCGACTGGATCAGCTGCCACATGATTCGCAGCCCCGGATCGTTCATCCGCCATGAATCCCCCCCGACAAACGTGAGCACCGTCACGGTGGCCACCACCGCCGCGGTGACGGCGAGGATAGCCTGCACCATGCGCTGCCGGCTCACGAATGCTCCCCAGGCGAGGGCTGTCGCACCGAGCAAGCCGCCCGCCTGCACCATCCGCCAGACTGTCTGGTATTCGATCGGGGGACGGCCCTGCAGCCCATCCGTGCGGTGGCCCGTGAGGATGACCGCGAGCGTGAGCCCGGCCCCGATCATCGCGAGGATGATGCCGGTCATCAGCCGCTGCCCGTGGGCAGCGACGTGAAACCGCGTGATTTTTGCGGCGATCAGGTTCACCAGGAGCACGAAGCCGATCGTCGCGCCCCCCGGGAACGGAAACCAGCCGGTGAGCGACGACTCACCGAAAATCGTGACCGGAAAGAAATCGGCCAGCGGTACTTTCGCCACCCAGCTGTTGAAGTACTCCTCCTTCACTTCGGGGAGATTTTTTTCGTCTTGGGCGAGCGTGCCGATGAAGAGCAAAAACGTCGCCGCCAAAAACATGACGACCGTGATCTTGAGCGATCCGGCGGCCTTGAGGATCCGCCAGGCCGTGTCGCTGACGGAGTTTCCATGGACGGCGACCTCGGGCCGAACGACACGAAGCGGAGTGGTCGGAAAACTGCCTGTGGCCATGGGCGGTGTCCTTTCGGGAGCTGGACATGTCAGTTCCAGCGGAGCGACGACACGAAGCGTTGAAAATTTTCTTGTTCCCGTCGAGCGACGTCCGCCCGACCCTTGAATTTCACGAACAACGAAGCGGCCCCGTCGACCGGTACCATCGCGCCGAGAATCGCCTGCCCGGCTTCGTCGCCGGCCGTTGCCGCCGGATCGAGCAGCAGCACGACGGTCGCCTGGGAACCGTCGACGTCGATGCGTTTCGCGTCGGCGATGGCCTTGGTGGCCGCCTGCTGCCGCCCTGCTTCATCGGCCGATGCATCGAGTTGGCCGACCCAGCGGGCAACATTGTTTTCCAGCGTGCCGGACGCAGGAATCACCGTCACCTCCTGCTTGTCGACGCCATCACCGATGAGCAGCGTGGCCAGTCGCAGGCCGCCAGCGCTGCCGTCGACCCAGCCCTCAGGGATGTCGTATCGCACCCGTGGCGCTGGGGCTCCTTCCTGCTGGGACTGGCCGCGGGAAACAGTGGATGCCACAGTGACACCGCGGGGAGTGCTGTAGCTGCGGACGTCGCCCGGTCGGATCACGGCATCATCGCCGCAGCCAACGCTGACGAGGGCGGTGACGATCAAGGCGGCCGTCAGAGACGGAAGGATGGGCAGGCTCTCACGACAAGAAGTCATAGCACCCTTCAGTATAGCGCACGGCGAGCCACGGCCGAGAGGCCGTGGGCGGCATGCCTACCGCCAGCCGAAGGTTTCAGCCAGGGC
>JBIKNV010000327.1:0-3886 GCA_044358475.1 Pirellulales bacterium
CATACACGGTCGTCTCCATCTTCATCGCCTCGAGGCTCAGCAGCTTCTGCCCCTGCGTCACCTTGTCGCCCGGACGCACGGCCACCGTGACGATGAGCCCCGGCATCGGCGCGCCCACCTGGCTCGCGTCGCCCGCCACCGCCCGCGGCCGCCGCTGCACCAGCCCCTCGAGCGTGCGGTCAGCCACCGTCACGCTCCGCGGCTGACCGTTGAGCTCGAAGAAAACTGCCCGCGTGCCATCCGCATGCGGCTCACCCACGGTGAGCAGGCGCACCAGCAGCGTCTTGCCCGGCTCGATACTGATCGGCAACTCCTCGCCCGGCTTCGGCCCCTCGAGGAAGGCCGGCGTGGGCAGCACGCTCACGTCGCCATGCTTGGCCACGAACCGGGCATAGTCTTGGAATACACGCGGATAGAGGAGCCACGACAGCACCTCGCGGGGCGACGCCATGCGGCCGAGCAACTCGCCGACCGCCTTCTCGGCGGCAGTGAAGTCGGCCGGTGGCATCGACTCACCCGGACGCCCGGTGAGCACCTCACCATTGCGGACGACCCGCTTCACCACCTCCGGCGGAAAGCCGCCGGGCGGCTGGCCCATCCGGCCGGCGAGTAGATCGATCGCCGACTCGGGAAACGAAAGCTCCCGCGAATCGGTCAGCAGGTCGGAGGCCCGCATGCCGTTGGTCACGAGCAAAAGCGCGAGATCGCCCACCGCCTTGCTCGTCGGCGTCACCTTCACGATGTCGCCCACAAGCTGGTTGACGTCGGCATACGCCCGGCAGACGTCCTCCCACTGGTCGCCCAACCCCAACGCCTTGGCCTGCTCCAGCAGGTTCGTGAACTGGCCACCGGGCATCTCGTGGAGGTAGAGGTCGGCATCGGGAGCCTTCATGCCGCATTCAAACGCCGTGTAGTGGTCGCGGACCGCCGCCCAATAGTGGGTGAGGTGGCGGAGCGGCTCGGGATCGAGCCCGGTGTCATGCGGCGTGTTGCGGACCGCCTCGACGATGGCATTGAGGTTCGGCTGGCTCGTGAGACCGGCAAAGGGCGCCATCGCGGCATCGACCACGCTCGCGCCGTTGCGGCCGGCCTCGAGCGCACTGGCCAGCGAGGCTCCTGACGTGTCGTGGGTGTGAAAGTGGATCGGGATGCCGACCTCGTCGTGCAGCGCCTTCACGAGCTTCCCCGCCGCAAACGGCTTGCAGAGGCCGGCCATGTCCTTGATGGCCAGCATGTGAGCGCCGCGTTTTTCGAGCTCCTTGGCGAGCTGCACGTAGTAGTCGAGCGAATACTTCATCCGCTTCGGGTCGAGCACGTCGCCGGTGTAGCAGATGGCGGCCTGGCAGATCGCGCCGCTCTCGATCACGGCATCCATCGCCACGGTCATGTTCGGCACCCAGTTGAGCGGGTCGAACACGCGGAACACGTCGATTCCGGCGGCGGCCGATTCTCTCACGAAGACCTGCACGACGTTGTCGGGGTAGTTGGTGTAGCCGACGGCGTTGCTGGCCCGCAGGAGCATCTGAAAGAGGATGTTGGGAACCCTCTCACGGAGTTGCAGCAGCCGATCCCACGGGCACTCCTTCAGAAACCGCATCGCCGTGTCGAACGTGGCGCCCCCCCACATCTCGAGCGAAAAGAGGCCGCTGGCGAGATGCGCGTAGGCGTCGGCCACGGCGAGCATGTCGTGGGTGCGCATCCGCGTCGCCAGGAGCGACTGGTGGGCATCCCGCATCGTCGTGTCGGTGATCAAGAGGCGTCGCTGGCTGCGGACCCACGCGGCAAACTTCTCCGGGCCGAGTTCCTTGAGCTTGTCGCGCAGGCCCGGCGGTGGGGACGCGATGTGGTCGTAGTCGGGCACGATCGCCGGCTCCCGCCGCACTGCCACGGGCCGGCCCTTCGCGAGCGGGTTGCCGTTGACGATGACGTCGGCGAGGTATTCCAGGATCTTGGTGGCCCGATCCTGACGGACCGGGAAGTCGAAGAGCGCGGGCGTCTCATCGATGAACCGCGTGGTGCACTTGCCGGCGAGAAACACGGGGTGGGTGACGAGATTGATGAGGAACGGAATGTTGGTCTTCACGCCGCGGACGCGAAATTCCTGCAGGCACCGCTCGATGTGGCCGGCCGCCTCGTCGAGCGTGAGGCCGCGGGCGGTCACCTTGACCAGAAGCGAGTCGAAGTAGGGTGTCACCACTGCGCCCGAAAAGGCGGTGCCGGCATCGAGGCGGATGCCGAGGCCGCCTCCCGAGCGGTAGGCCGTCATTCGGCCGTAGTCGGGGAGGAACCGGTTTTCCGGATCCTCGGTCGTCACACGGCACTGGATCGCGGTGCCCATCGAGCGGATCGCCGCCTGGTCGGGCAGATTGATCTGAGGGTCGGACAGCTTCCAGCCCTCCGCCACGCGGATCTGGCGACGCACGATATCGACGCCCGTGATCTCCTCGGTGACGGTGTGCTCCACCTGGATTCGAGGGTTGACCTCGATGAAGTAGAAGCGGTCGGTGTCGGCGTCTACCAGGAACTCGACCGTACCGGCGTTTTCGTAGCGGGCCATGCGGCCGATCGCCAAGGCCGCCCCGCAGATCTCGTCGCGGAGCTTGGGAGCGAGGTTGGGCGCCGGCGCGACCTCGACCACCTTCTGGTGACGCCGCTGCACCGAGCAATCCCGCTCGAAGAGATGCACGAGGTTGCCGTGCGTGTCGCCCAGCAGCTGCACTTCGATGTGGCGGGCTCGCTGGATGAACTTCTCGACGAAGACGGCGCTCGACCCGAAGGCCGACTGGCTTTCCCGTTGGGCGGTCTCGAGCGCCGCCGCGAGTTCATCCTCGCGATGCACCACCCGCATGCCACGGCCGCCACCACCGTGGGCCGCCTTGAGGATCACCGGCCAGCCGAGCTGTTTCGCGACCTCGAGCGCCTCGGCGGCGCTCGTCACGGGCTTGGGGCTGCCGGCCAGGATCGGAACGCCCGCCTGGCGGGCCAGGTCGCGGGCAGTGGTCTTGTCGCCGAGCATCTGCAGCAGCTCGACCCGCGGCCCCACGAAGATGATTCCCGCCTTCGCGCAGGCGGCGGCGAATTCTGGGTTTTCGGAGAGGAACCCGTAGCCCGGGTGGATGGCGTCGATCCCGTGTTCCTTGGCGATGGCGACGATGCCATGGATGTCGAGATAGGAGCGGATCGGCTCGCCGGGCTTGCCGACCAGGTAGGCCTCGTCGGCCTTGAACCGATGGAGCGCGAAGCGGTCTTCGTGGGCGTAGATCGCCACGGTGCGAATGCCAAGCTCGTGGGCGGAACGAAAGACCCGAATCGCAATCTCACTGCGATTGGCGACGAGGAGTTTTTGGATCGGTCGCATGCGGCAAGCCCCCTGGCTGGCGGTCCGGGAAAGCATCGGCGGCGGAAGTCGTGAAACAGCGGCAATCGTAGCCTCTGCCCCACCGCTTGTAGAGGGCCGACGCGTCAGCCCGTGCGGCCGGGTTTTTTTTCTTCCGCGTAGCTCGGGCGGCTGTATTCGGGGAGCAGGGTCTGCGGATCATCGAAGAGGCCCGCCTCCGCACGCAGGATCGCGATCGTGGCCACCTCGCCAGCTGAGGGACGCCAAGCGGACTGCGGCGCGACCCTGAGCCCACGGGCTTGGGCGGCATCGCCCAGCATCTCCAGCGCCGGCCCCGACACCCATCGGCCTGCCGGAATCGAATCAAGCCAGCGGTTTGCTTCCACTACATCACCGACGGTTACCAGCCATCCGGTGGGTGCATCGTCATCCGGAGTCGCCAGTGCCGCGAAGACCTCGCCGCGGCCGGCATCGAAGGCGATCGCGACCTCCTCCCGCCGGCCACATACCGCCGCGGTCTGTCTTGCCACGACCTCGAATCCGGAGACC
>JBIKNV010000328.1:0-3876 GCA_044358475.1 Pirellulales bacterium
TCGTCCGGGGTGCCGCTCTCAGAGTTTGGCCGGCGGTGCGAAGCCGTCGGCATCGAATGGCTCGTGAACCGGTCGGTCACGTTGCCGCATGCAGGCACCGCCCTCCGGATCACCGGCCTCGACGACCTGCGGGGTGGCCGGCCAGACGCGGCGGCTGCCCTTGGAACAGCGGAGCCAGTGCCCAACCATCTCTTGCTCGCCCACTGCCCGGCCCTCCGCGATCAGCTCAGTCTGCCGGCCCACCATCCTGCTGATCTCGTGCTCTCCGGTCACACGCATGGCGGGCAGATAGCGCCGCTGGGCATGCCCGTCGTGCTGCCGCCGGGGAGCGGTCGGTATGTCGCCGGCTGGTACGGTCGCGAGGGGGGCGATCCGCTGCCACCGCTGTACGTGTCGCGCGGCATCGGCATGTCGCTGATCCCGGTGCGGCTGGGGGCCGTGCCCGAGGTGGCTGTCTTTGAGTGGACGCTGGCCGGTGAGTGACGTTAGCGATTCCTCCATCGCCGGTCACGGCAGCGTTCACCCCGGCGGGATGGCCGGGTACTGGGCGGTCGGGGTGATGGTGCCCCGCACACCCAACTGATACGCCCGGGCCACGAGCGCGTCGTAGTCGGTCTGGTAATAGGAGGGGAACTGGCCGCGGGTCAGGATGGTGCCCGAGGTCTTGGTGGGGTCGCTGACGATCGCCCAGCTGTAGTCCGGGGCGTAGTCCAGGATCCAGTAGTTGCCCGGCTCGTCGGTGTTGGGCGTGCCGGAGGAGCTCACGCTGAGGCGGGTGTTGGCGGCGTTGACCGGAACCGCTGACCTGGTGGTGTTCCAAACCGGGCCGTTGGGACCGTAGGTGCCGGAGTTCTCCACCCGGATGGAACCATCTGGCTCGGGCGTAAAGACCGACTCAATATTGATCAGCCCGGTGGGTGGGTCCTGCTTCACGCTGCCCTGCTCGTACCACCGGCCTGCGAATTGATTGATGTCGACCTCCGGCGGCGCGGGCAGCACGGTGGCCCCCGCCTCGCCCAGCACGATTGGCTGGTTGGAGATGTAGGTGCCGTCGTTGGGATTGCCGTAAAGTCCGTAGAACGGATTCGTGGGCCCGCAGCCCGCGTAGAAATCGTTGATCCAGCCGGTGGCGAATGTGATCACGGCGTTGACGGGGCTGATGTCGTCAAACTGAACCCCCACAAACTGGTCGGGGTGCAGGGCCACGAGCAGCTCGGTGGTGTTGCCCCAGTCATTCCCAGCCTGCGGCGGCGAGGCGATCTGGTAGAGCGGGATGCCCGCATCATCGAGCGTGTCGGCCGCCGCGGCGAACTGGTCCGGGTCGGCGACCCCATCGACCATCACCACGCCCAGCAGGTTCGCGGCGGCGCCGTTGTCGACGGTGCGGGCCGCCACCTCGGCGGCGAATCCGCCGCCCAGCCGCTGGCCGGTGAGCAGGAACTTCTCGGGGAGCACTCCCTGATAGCCGGCGTTGTTCGCGCTGATGGAAAGCGCTGCGCGATCGCCGAGCATCATGTCGGCGACCGCCTGCTGCAGGGCGGCACCGCCCAGAAAGTACCCGGGCTGTGTCGGGATCTCGAACGAACTGATCGCGGGCGAGACGACGATGCTGTTGGTCAGCCATGCGATCTGGATGGCGAGCGTAGCGAAGGCCGCCGCGTCATTGGTCTCGCCACGCTGGAGCCACATGAAGCCGCTGGCCGAGACGTGGCCGTCGGCTTGGGTCGGGAAGTACCAGTCGGCCGACGTCACGAAGCCCCCGGGGCTGACCGGGATGACCAGCGACGAGGAGCCGGTGTTCACGAAGGATGTCGCTGTCGCTGCCGGCCCGCTTCCCGCGGCATTCGTCGCCGTGACTGTGAACGTGTACGTGGGCACCGTCGCAGAGAGCCCCGTAAACGGCATGCTCGTGGAGGTCGTTATCGTGGTAGTTGTCGTGGTGCCGTTATTCATCGCGACGGAGTAGCTCGTCGGCGTTCCAACTGCTGGAGCGTCCCAGGCGAGAGTCAGTTGGCCCACGCCTGTGGGTGTGACGGCGAGGTTTTGCACGGCCGTCGGGGCCGCGGAGGAAGTGGGCTGGAGTTCTGTTCCATCATCCCAGCCGATGATCTCAAAGGCCTTGCGGGCCACGGCGGTGTCGCCCGCCGCCGGCAGCCAGCGGAGCTGATCGCCCTGATGGATCACGCGGCCGGCGAGCAGGCTCATCAGTTCGCGGGGATTGCTGCTGGTGGGCTTGGTGGAGACATCGACCCAGGCGTTCTTGGTGGTGTCCCACTTCTCCACAACGCCATTCGCCACGCTCGTGACCACGAAGCTCTTCACGTCGTTGCCAACGATCTCGCTCTTGCCGAAGACGATCGCGGCTGGACCCATCATCGAGGGGTCGACAGAGACACCCTCCGCCAATTCCAGCAGCGGCCGGGAGACGGTGTCGGCCGCCAGAGCGATCCGCGGCTCGAGCGATTCGACCTTCAGATCGCGGACAGGCCGGCGGCGCGCCGACTCGCGAGCGCGGCGAGTCACGGCGGTGGAAAGATGTCGACCGCTAGGAGCCAATGGGGATCTTCCGTTTCTCAGGAGCTTCGCGAAGGATTGTTGAAAAGGGTAACTTGATGCGGTATCGGTCACAATCTTTCGGTCGATGAGCGGCCCGGGAGACGAAAACGCCTGACTCACGAGCCGCTCATCGGCCGGAACGTGGTTGAGCAAGGACTCTTGGCCGGGCTATCCTTTGGACGCTGCCCGTGAGCAAGGTTAACGATTCCGCCAGCCGCGAAACGGCTCGTAGATCCGCAGGGTCAGCAGCAGTTCGCTGGCGGCGAAGTTGGTGGGGTAATCAAACGGGATGCCGATGAATTCCGCCGTGGCTGTCGACTCGTCGATCGCAAAGAAGCGATACCCAAGGTCGAGCGTGGCCCGCTGCGAGATCTCGTAGAAGATGCCGCCGCCGGCCTGCCAAGCGAAGTTTGATACGCGGTCGTTGGCTGAAACCAACGCTCCGAGTCCTGTTCCACTGATCACGGAACGATAGCCACCGCCACCGATACCGCCGCCACCGTAGAGACCGAAGCTGTCGAACGGCTTGTAGTCGCGCCACACGTTTACCATGGCCGACCAGCCGTCGGCCGCTCGCGTGGTGATGGTGCCTATTCCCGCAGCGTCGGCCGTGTCGAGCACCTGGTCGCGTCCGCGACCTTCGAACTCGAGCCGCCACGCACCGTCGTCTCTCAGGAATCGCATGCCGAGCGTGCCACCGGCGGTGAAGATTGACTGATTGGGAACGGTGGTCGGAGTGCCCGGCACCTTGTCGAGGGTGGCAAAGTCAGCGCCGATGATGCCGCCGAGATAAAACTGCCGGGAACTCTGGCCGGCATCGCGTGGCGACAGAAGCGAATCGCCCGACTCTTGCGCCTGCACTGTCGCAGGGGAAAAGACCGCCAACGACAGTGCCAGAAGAGTGGCCGGCAGTCCGAGCAAGCCGGCGATCGTGTGGACACGCACCTGCGTGGTGGGTGAATGTGCTCGATCGCGGGTCATCGCATTTCTCCTGCCAGATGATTTTGCTTGCCAGCCGCGCACAGCTCGCACGGGGAAGGACTCTGTATCCTTCATGGAGATCGGTCGAGCGAAACAGAATCACCATCACACGTCCGAGCACCGGCAGCACCGGTACATTCTCTTCACACGACCACTGTCGCTACCGGTCATAGGGGTTTTGCGGCCCGCTCGGCCAACATATAAGAGTCGAAATTCGTACTATTCTTCGCTGGCGGAAGTCGTGCCACGGCGGGTGGCGGTGACGGTGATCGAGCCGCCGACCGGGATTTCCTGCTGGCCCGCCACGAGCGTGGCGGTGAGTGTGCCAGTGGCGGCGTC
>JBIKNV010000329.1:0-3860 GCA_044358475.1 Pirellulales bacterium
AGGGCGGTGCACTCGTCGGGCGTGGTCCGCATGAGCGTCACCTGCGGGTTGTGGATGTAGAAAGAGCGTCCGGCGAACTTCTCAGGCACGGTCTGCCGCTCGCCAAAGTTCACCATGTCGAGGCAGCCGGGGGCCACGACCGCGGGTACGCCATGCCTGGCTGCGGCGTCGAGTCGTTCGGGGCCGGCCGAGAGCACGCCGCCGACGACCTCGTCGGCCAATTCCGTCGTCGTGACGTCGAGCACTCCGGCCACCAGGCCGCTGGCGATCAGGGCCTCCATCGCCCGGCCCCCGGTCCCCGTGGCATGAAAGACGAGCACCTCGTAGCCCGCCGCTTCCAGGAGTGGAATCGCCGCCTCGATGCACTTGGTCGTGTTGCCAAACATGCTGGCCACGACGAGCGGTTTGTCGTCGCCGGCGGTCACATCGGCCTCGACCATGCCGCAGATCGCCCCCGCGGCGCGGGCGAGAATCGTCCGTGAAATCCGGTTGAGCCCCTGCACGTCGACCACGGCCGGCATCATGGCGAGATCGCTCGTGCCGACGTAGGGCGCCGTGTTGCCGCTGGCGAGTGTGGAGACGAGGAGCTTGGGAAACCCGATCGGGAGCGGCCGCATCGCGGCCGAGGCGATCGCGGTGCCGCCACCGCCACCGAGCGAGATCACGCCCTGGATCCGTCCCTCGGAGACGAGCCTTTCAAGCAGCCGTGGCGCGGCCTTGGCCATCGCCGTCACACACTCGCCGCGGTCTCCGCGGGCCATCAGTGCTGGCAGATCGACACCCCCAGCCGCCGCCACGAGCGCCCGCGGGATGTCGGGCGCGACGACGGGCTCACCGCCGGTGCCCACGTCGATCAGGAGCACATCGTGGCCACGGGCGCGGATGCGTTCGGCGACGAACGCATGCTCGTGACCCTTCGTGTCGAGCGTGCCGAGAACGGCGATCGTGGCCATGGGTATGGTGCCGGGCCGGACTACGGCCGGCGGCCGAGGGGGATGTTTTTGAACTGCCGTGTGAGTTCGGGCAGCGACTGCTCGAAGGCGAGTCGCTCCAGACTCGACGCGCCGACGAACCCGACCACGTCGGTGCGCTCATTGACATAGGCCGCGTCGGCCGGTGTGCAGATCGGGCCGCCGTGCGACAGGCAGATCACGTCGCTGCGGGCATCGAGGGCAGCCCTGGCGATCGCCTGTACGCGAGCCACCGCATCGTCGAGTGAACAGGTGGCATTCGTCACACCGATCGAGCCGCCGACGGTCGTGCCGACGTGGGCGATCACGACATCGGCCCCCGCCTGAGCCATCGCCCGGGCTTCAGCGGGTGTGCCCACGTAGACGATCGTGAACAGGTCCATCCGCCGGGCGAGGCCAATCATGTCGACCTCCTTTTGAAAGCTCATCCCGGTCTCTTCGAGGATCTGGCGAAACTGGCCGTCCACGATGCAGTGGGTGGGGAAGTTGTTGACGCCCGAGAAGCCCATCTCTTTGACACGGCCGAGCCAATGCCACATTCGCCGCCGGGGGTCGGAAGCATGCACGCCGCAGATGACGGGTACCTCCTCGACAACAGGAAGCACCTCGAACTCGCCGATTTCCATCGCCACGGCATTCGCGTCACCATAGGCCATGAGGCCGGCCGTCGAGCCGTGGCCGGCCATGCGGAAGCGACCGGAGTTGTAGATGATGATCAGATCAACGCCGCCTTTTTCCAGGAACTTGGCGCTGATACCAGTGCCGGCACCGGCGGCGATGATCGGCTTGCCTGAGTGCAGTGTGGCGTGAAGCCGCTCCAGCACCTCGGCCCTCGGGTAGGGGTTTCCCTTGCCTGTCCAGGGATTCGGCATCGTCGGTCTCAATGGGCTATATCTTTGGTGGACGTTCGATTCAGACTAGTCAGCGGCGGAAGAGTGGTCCATGACCGAAATCCACCTCGACCTCACCGAAACCACAATCGACGGTTCGGGCACGCGTCTCTGGTCGCTGCGCCGTGACGACTGTCCCGAGTTGGCGGTGCACAGGATCATGCACGTCGGGCTCGCCGACGCTGCCGTGCCATATCGTCGTGTGCGGCTCGCCCCGACGGGCAGCTTCCTGATGGTCTGTCACGAGGGCCGCGGCCGCATCCTGCTCGACGGCCGCTGGCAGACGAGCCGCGCGGGTGTCGCGTGCCTCGCTCCACCGCGAGTACTCAACGCGTTTCATGCGGTCCCGGGAGCGCGGTGGCAGTTCGCCTGGATTCGCTACGACGAGCCCGCACACGTGCGGCCGCTCGTGTCGGCGGCGTCGCCGGTCCGCGTCCGCTGTGATGGCAATCGCCTGTGGCGGATTCTCTCCGGGTTGCGGGCCGAGTGGGAAGCCGGTCGGGAGCAGCGGCTCCTGCATCATTGGATCGAACTGGCCCACGGCGAGGCGCGGCGGATTGCCCAGCCGTGGAACGTCGATGATCGGCTGTGGTCCGTCTGGGACGACGTCGGCCACGATCTGGCCGCGGAGTGGACGCTCGAGAAGCTCGCCACTCGCTACCGGGCGAGCAAGGAGCAGTTTCGCCGGGTCTGTCTTCGTGACCTGGGCCGCAGTCCGATGCAGCATCTCACGTCGCTGCGAATCGAGCGGGCCCAGCACCTGCTCGCTGCGACCGACGACAAGGTGGAGTCGATCGCCCGCCAGGTCGGCTTCGAAAACGCCTCCGTCTTTTCCCGTGCCTTCAAGCGGTGGGTCGGCCGCAGCCCCGCCCGCTATCGTGAATGAAGAGAATGCGTCGTGAGAGCGTCGCGATACCCACGAATCTCTCCCGCCGCCAGGGCCCGGGAAAAGAGCCGCACTTCATCGAGATGCCCCTGGAAATGGGCCGGAGATTGTGGAGCGAAACCACCGATCACAAGATCGAAATGGCTTCGCTTGATCGGGCCGGGCCGGTCGAGCGTCGCGACTTCGGCACCATCCACATAGAGCCGCATCGTGTGGCCGTCGAACGTTCCCGCCAGATGCACCCAGCGGCCGAGCGGTAGGGGCTCGGGGGCCGTGAGATGGTGACTCCACTCGGTCTGCGGCACCTCGAAGCAGGGCTTTCCTTCGAGCATGCCGAGCCGGAAGCCTGTATCGATACCACCGCCTTGGATGCGGTTCACGACCCAGCGGTTGTGCTGCCGCGGCACGTCCGTCTTGACCCAGCAGTCGATCGTGATCGCCTCCGGCACCGATAGCAGCGGGTCGTCCGGAACCACGACGACTCCTCCCGTGCACTCGATCGCGTTGCCTGCGATACCCGGCACCCTGCCGACGTCGAGCAACTCACCGCCGAGGCGGTGCCCCGAAGCATCGATGGCCACGGGTGTGTCGGGCGGCTCGTCGAAGTTCCACCAGCCCACGAGATCGACCGGCGGCAACTCTGCCGTGACGCGCCGTGTCAGGAGTGGCCGCAGTTCCTGGCGGTGCGCGAGCGCCGCCCGCGCCGCCGTGTCGTAGGGCCCAAGACCGATGTCCTCGGGGAGGAGATCGACGTGGTCAGCTGGCTCCGTAGTGAACACGGTGCGCACGGCGTCGAGGTAGCCGAAGCCATGCTGCCGCGAGGGTGCGATGAAGTGCCCCTCGCTCCACTCGTTCCAGTTGTCGAGGAGGATCATCCGGCTGGCGACGGAATCCCGGGGGGCTTCCGCCGCGATCTTCTTCGCCTCCCGCAGGAGCCGCTCGAACCGATCGGGGGGTACCGACCACACGGTGCCCTCGTCGTGCCAGCCACTCCAGCCTTGCGACACCGTCACCACCTGCGGAAGCACGCCACGGTCGCGGATCGCGCGGATCGCCGCAAGCTGCCCAGCGGCGGCTGTGTCGGGGTCGGGGCTGCCGGGGAGATGCCAGCAA
>JBIKNV010000330.1:0-3854 GCA_044358475.1 Pirellulales bacterium
CCCCGGAGCGTTGGCTGTCGGCGATGCCTTTTTTCCCGGCGAACCGTGTCGATCGCCTGTCGCGTGGCGATCGCATAGAGCCACGGCTGAAACCGTCTCGCCACGTCGAAACTCTGCCGCTTCGTATGGACGCGAAGAAACGTGCCCTGAAAAACGTCTTCGGCCAGTTGGTCGCTGTGCAGGAGCCGCCGCAGGTACGCGAACAGCGGCCTCTCGTAGCGATAGACAAGGGTTTCGAAAGCGCGGTCGTCGTGCTTGTCACGAAACCGATGAAATAGTTCTTCGTCGGTCGGCACCGCGTTGTCTCGAAGCGTGGATGTCGTGGTGGACATGGCAACTCTCCCCGGCCTGCGATTCCGGCTCCTTGCCGGACGGCCGTACAGAGAAAGCACGTGGCGTGCCAAAGACGGCGAGTTTCCACCGATCGTGGGAAACGGGCCGAATGGCCTGACAACGCCGGCGTGATCGCTCGGAGCGTCGGCTGCCAACCCGGCAAATCGCAACACGTTTTTGCAAAAAGCGGCACTGACATGCGCCGCCTTACCGCTTCGCAATCAGCAGGTGGCTACATCCGCAGAAGGGCCGCCCCCTTGCCTGCCAGGAGGTTCCACTCCTCGTCCAATCGTCGAACGGCCGCCGCCCAGAGGGATGGATCATGCATCGCCCCGCGATGCCCGCGACCCAGCAAGCCCTCGTAGAGTTGCAGCACCCGCTCCGCGCACACAGGCATCGCCAGCGAGGCAGCCGTGGCCCGGGCCCCCCGCCGGTAGTCTTCCCACCGCTCGGTCGGCAGATCGAGCACTTCGAGCGCCACCGCCGCGAAGCCCTCCTCGTCGGGCGTCTCGAGCAGCCGCCCGTTGACGCCATCGATCACGACATCACGCGCTCCTGGCGCGTCGACCACCACGACTGGGGTTCCCGCGGCCATCGCCTCAGCCAGCACGAGCCCCTGCGTTTCCGAGAGCGAGGCGAATGCAAACAGATCCATCGCCGCATACGCATCGGCCAGGTCCTGATTGTCCAAGCGACCGGCCAGCCGCAGCCTGTCCGCCACTCCCGCAGCTTCGCAGGCCAGGCGAATGTCCGCCTCGGCTGGCCCGCTCCCCACCACCAGAAACCAGGCATCTGGCCGCTTGTGGAGCAGCCGTGCCACGGCCTGCGCCAGAAAGGCGAGGTTCTTCTCGGGGGCCAGTCGCCCCACATGCCCCACCACGCGCGCCTCCGGCGGGATGCCCCGCGCGGCACGGCCTCGCGCCCCGTGTCCTGTGGCGAAGCGACCGAGATCAATCCCAGTGGCGATTGCCGTGATCGGCACCGTCACGCCGCGGCTCCGCAGAATCTCGGCGACGCTTCCGCTCGGCGCGATGACGTGGTCGCAGAGATTGGCAAACTCCGTCGCCAAGGCCGCGGCAAACTGCCTCATGGCAGGCGAGTCGCCCGGCACGTAATGCGTGTACCGCTCGTACATCGTGTGGTGGGTGAAGACCGCCGGCACGTTGAAGTGGGCGGCCGACCGCAGGGCCGTGTCGCCGAGCAAAAACGGATGGTGGGCGTGGATGATGTCGGGGCGAAATCGTTCGAGTGTCGGCAAGAGCACGCCCGGCACCGGCAGGCCCACCGAAAATTCGCTGCCGTGAAACCGCTGGATCGCCGGCAGTCGCACGACGTCTTCTTCGGTCGGCGGCATATCAGGAAACGTGGGTGCGACGACGAGCACCCGGTGGCCCGCCGACCGGAAGGCCTGCGTGAACCCGGCGACCGACCGCGACACCCCGCCCACCATCGGTAGGTAGGTGTTGGTCATCATCACGATCTGCATGCGAGGCACCTGCGACGAGCTTCTCGAGCTATTGTCGCCGCCAGGCCTCAGCGAGGACGATCCCGCAGGCCACCGACACGTTGAGACTCTCGACGGCGGCCGTGCCCGGGATCATCACCCGCCGGTCGGCGAGGGCGTCGATCGGCCGCGACACTCCCTCTCCCTCGCTGCCAAGCACGAGCACCACCCGCGGCCCGAGCGGCGCCGCGAAGAGCGACTCGCCCCGCCGGCTCGACGTCACCACCACCTCGTAGCCGACCTTCTTGAGCCGGGCCAGGTCGCGGGCCGGGTCGGCAAGGTCGCACACGGGCACATGCTCGGCCGCTCCCTCCGCCACCCGCACCGCCGCCGGTGACAGTGGCGGCAGGTCGCCCGCCTTGCCGATCACGGCCGCCACACCGAAGTGGGCCGCAGTACGGAGAATCGAACCGAGGTTATGCGGATTCTGAACGCCGTCGAGGTAGAGGAGCGGCGGGCTGATGGCGTGGCCACGTGATCGAGCTGCCGCCCCAGCCGTCGCCTTGACGAGGGTGGGGAACAGCGCGTCCAGATCCCACCGCTGGCCCTGCCGGGCGAGGATTGCCACGCCTTCATGGTGAATCGACTTCGTCAGCCGCGCGAGACTCTCGTCGGCGACAATCTGGTAGCCCTTCTTCTCTTTCGCGCACCAGGCGAGCATTTTTGACAACTGCTTGTGCCGACCATGCGACACGTAGACGCGGATGATCTCCTGGGGCCGCGTGGTGAAGATCGCCTCGCAGGCCCGCAGGCCGTGAAACATTTCCTCCGCCTTGCCGCGATGCCGCGGCCGGGAGGTCTTCTTCACGGATGGCCGGGGCGACTTGTTCGTCATGACCGCGAGTGTATCAGAGGGCTCGCTTCAAGCCTTGCGCGTCCGGCCAGAGGCTGTCTCTTCAATACTCACCGAGTCAGTTCAACCAGCGACGGAATGGCTCATAGAGCCGCAGCGTAAACATCAGCTCACTGGCCGAGTACCGGACCGGAAAGGATGCGATGTTGAAGATGTCGTCGATCTGGAAGTATCGGTACCCGACGTCAAACGTGAGCCGGTCGGAGACTTCGTAGAGCAGGCCACCGCCACACTGCCAGGCGAATGTCGTCGCCGACCGGTCGACGGTCACGACATCACGAAGAACTTCCCCATCGCGATAGCCACCGCCACCAAGGCCGCCTCCACCGTACACGCCGAACCGATCGGTGACCATGAAATCCCGCCACACGTTCTGCATGACCGACCAGTTGCTCCTCGCGATCGCACCGCCCGACACGTCGTCGTAGGGACCGAAGAAATCATTCCGGCCGATGCCCTCGAGCTCCAGTCGCAGGCGGCCGCGCTGCCGCTCGAATGCGACACCGATCGCGCCCCCTGCCGCGAAGACCGTATCGGTGGCATCGAGCGACGGATCAGCTGGAAAGCCTGATGTCACGAAACTCGGCCCGATCATGCCGCTCAGATAGATCCGGCGGCTGGCCCCATTGCCACGATCGAACAGGCCCACGTTCTCGATGTCGTAGTCGTCCCAGACCGAAGCCCTCTCCGGATCGGTCGCTCCGAATGCCGTCAGATCGATCTCCTGGCCCACGTCATCGGCCGGGGCCACAGATGTGGAAAGTGCCACGAGCGACGCCAGGGCGCCCAACATCACAAACCGTGTCATGACAGTTCCCACCCATGCGGCCGCGGAACGCTGCCGCCGCGGGAGTCATCGACCGTCGCACATGCCGCAGTATCGTCGCGTCATAACCGGCGATCATGACCGGCACACCTGGAACACCTTCCGCCTCCGCACCGCACAAAGTCGCATTCAGGTCTTCCGGAACCGATACACCTTGCCTGATGAGACATCCTGAAAATTCAGTTCGGGAATGTCGTCGGCATTGACATCGTGCTCGCGGAACCAGGCCGTAATTGCGGCCACCTGCTGCGGGCTGGGTGAGGGCGGCGCGGCCGCGAGCAGCTGGCGGCCGTCCACCCGCCAACGGGGTCCGAAATGATAGACGGCGTAATACATGG
>JBIKNV010000331.1:0-3851 GCA_044358475.1 Pirellulales bacterium
GTGAAGGGACCCGCGAGCGACACCTTCGGGCCGATTCCTTGATCGTTGCCGGTGAGCCGCAGCACCTGCGGCGCGTTGGCCGTCAGCGCGGCCCAGATTTTTTCCAGCTCGGGATTCTGCTTGAGCACGAGCCGCATGTCGGCCAAGACCGAGATCGGCAGGGCGGCTGGGTCGATGTCTTCGGCCTCGAACGCCGCCAGCAGCGCGGTGGCGCCCTCGCGGTGGCGGGCCAGTCCGGCGGCCGCCGTGGGGCGGTCGCCGATGGCGAGGTCGTCCCAGGCGGCCACGACCGCGGCGCACGTGGCCGGATCGCGGGATTCGGCGCAGGCCGCGACCGCATCGGCCCGCAGCTGCAGATCACCGCCCGTGGCCGCGAGCAGCGTCTGCATCGTGCCCACGCTCATCGCGCCCAACTCCCGCAGGCAGCGGATCGCCGCCCGCCGCTGCTCCACGTCGCCAGCCGTGTCGGCCACCACCTTCGCCACCTGCGGCTCGAGCGCCCTCAGCTTGTAGGCGCCGGCGAGTTCGAGGCCGACCGCGATATCGCGGCCCTTCACGCCCTCGCCGAGGATCGCGCTTGTGGCTTTTGCGACGACAGACTCGATGCCGGGATTCGTGAGGCTCGTGCGAAACGAAAGCAGCGACCTCAGCGTCGCCGCCCTCGACGCTGGATCGAGGGTCAGCCGCTCGAGCGCGGCGGCCACCTCGGGCACGTCGGCCTGCGCGGCGAGTACGCGGACCTCCTCCTTGTCGAGCGGCCGGCTGATCTCCGGCAGCAGCTTCACGAGCTCGAGCGCGGCCGCCTTGGGCTCCAGGGCCAGCGTCGCCAGCAGCCGGTTTTCGACCGGCACTTGCCGGCCAGCTGGGGATGCGAGAAACGCCGCCACCGTGGCAGGATGTTTTTCCAGAGCCCAACGGACGAGATACCGCTCGAAGTCGCGGTCGTACACCGTCCACGCATCGCCCTCCGCGCGGCGGCCGCCGAGTTTCATGAGCAGCGCGATCGTGTCGGGCTCGGTGACCGGAATCCGGCGGAATGCGTCGCCGAGCGCCGCCCGCACCCGCGGCGACGGATCGGCCACGAGCGGCGCGGCCAGCCGGCGGAAGTTGGTTTCCGAGCAGGTTGTGCCGGCGATCCGGATCGCCTCGTGCCGCAGGTCGGGGTTCGAGTCGGCGACGAGCGATTCAAGGAGCACCACCGACACGGATGAGAGACCTTCAAGGGCCCACAGGCTGCCCACGCGGGCGGCGACCGGCTCGCTCAAGTCAGTGGCTCGCTTCTCTAAAACTGGCACGAGCGACGTCGCCTTGCGATCGATGAGCTCCTGCCAGGCGAAATCGGCGATCCGGGCGTTGGGTGCGCCGAGGTGCTTCGGCAGTTCGTCCGTCGGCAGCTTCGCCACGCACACGGGCTCCCGGATCGGCTGCGACGCATGCCTGATTCGCCAGATCCGGCCACGCTCGCGGTCACGGTCGGGATGGTTTCGCGGCACCTCGTTGTGCGAGATGACCTTGTTGTACCAGTCGATCACATAGAGGCAGCCGTCCGGGCCAAACTGGGTGGCTACGGGGCGAAATGATTTGTCGGCGCTCACGAGCAGGTCGGGGCCCTTGCGATAGGTGTATCGTTCACCCGCGCGCGTGGCGACGATCGACTGGATCTGGTTGGTGATCGGGTTGGCGACGTAGAAGACCCGCTCCCCGGGCGGCGCCCCGGCGCCCGCGCCCCAGGGCCCCGGCCAGCCGTCGGCATCATCGGCGATGGCGAGGCCGCTCAAGCCGCTGCCTCCCATCTGCGGCGGGCCCATCGGGGCGGGCATCATCGGCTGGTACGGGCGAAGCCGGTCAGGCGACCCGGTCCACACAAGGACGCCCGGTTCGTAGGGGAAAATTGGGAAGCCGCCGTCATTGGCTTCTTGGAGCCAGGTCTCGCCCTCGCGCGAGATCGTCAGTCCCCAGATGTTGTTGGGGCCGGCCGTGACAGGCTCGAAGAGTGAGCCGTCGGGGTTGAACCGACCGAGTTTACAAGCGTCGAACCGCACCTCTTTCGTGCCATCGGCGAACGGTGCATCACCCGGCCGCTTCACAATCGAGCTGTTGAAGAGCCCCTGGGCCGTCATGATCCAGTCGCCTGGCACCCGCGTGAACTGGTGGGGGAAGAGATGCGAGTCCTGCACTCCGAAGCCATCGAGCACCGTCTCGAAGCCGTCGGCCCGACCGTCGCCATTCGTGTCGCGATAGAACCGGATCTCGGTGCCGTATTGCACGAAGGCGCCATCGCGATAGGGGAGCACTCCGAGCGGGATCGCGAGCCCCTCGGCGAACACCCGCGGAGGCGAGGGCTTCGCCGCCCAGGGATCATCGACCACGATCACCTTGTCGCGGCCACCGTCCGCAAAGAGCCGCCGCGACACCTCCGGGCTCTCGTTGCCATCGACTGGATATTCAAATGCGGTCGTCGTCCACAGCCGGCCGTTGGAGTCGAAGGAGAGGGCCACGAACTTCCCATACCGGTTGGCTGGGTCGGTGCTCTCCTCGAGCACGAGTTCGGCAGTGAAGCCGTCGGGGAGCGTGAACTGGCTGGCCTCTTCGGCGGCGGAGAGCGGCACGGCTCCCTCAGCATTGCCGACCTTCGTCCCGGCGGGCTTCACTGCAGTGGCCGGCAGTTTCTCGATCCTGACGTCCTTCACCTCGACGAGCGCCTTGCCGCCACCATGCACCTGGATGCCGATCTGCCCGTCGAGGGGAATGGCAGGATCCTGTTCGACGTAGTCAAGCGCCGCGATACCGTTGATCCACGAGCGGATCGCCGGACCCTCCGCGCGAATCCTGTAGTCGTTCCAGTCGCCTTCCTTGATCGCGGCGGCGAGCGCCTGCGGATTCCTCGGCTCGCCGATCACCTTGTTGCGGCGCGATTCATCGTAGAGCTTGCCCCACCAGCCCGGCCCGGCATCGACCTGGTAGCCCTTCATCTCGTGCGAGTTTGGCACCCGCGTGCTGCGGATCTGGATGCCGGAATTGACGAAGCCGCCCGCCCCGCGAACGCGGATCTTGAACGAGAGCTCAAAGTTGTCGAACGATTCCTTGGTAGCCAGGAATGTGTTGTGCGGCACATTTTCTTCGAGCGACCCGCCCACGATCATCCCGCCGGCCGCCTTCCACCACTTCTCCTCACCGGCTCGCACGTCCCACCCGACGAGCGACGCACCATCGAACAGCGGCCGCGACTCGCCGGCATGAGCCATGCCGGTCCCCAAGGCTGCGATGAAGAGAACAATAATCCGCATCGGAGATCCACTCGCTCAGGCGGGCATGTTGAAGTCGAACACGATGACGCGGGCGAGGCACGGCACCACGATGGCCTTCACCCGCTCGTGCTCGGGATGCGGCAGGTATTCGTCGCGGGCCTGGGGGCTCTCGAACGTCATGATGAAGCCGTGCGTGAAGTCATCGTTCATCCCCTCGCCGCTGTCGTAGGGTCCATGGTGGAAGTCAACGAGGCCGGGAATCCGCCCCACCATGCCCGCCATTTCACGGAAGCAGGTTGCCACCTGCTCCGCCGTGACCTCGGGCTTGAACTGAAAGACGCCGTAATGCTTCACCTCTGGCATGGGGAATCTCCTGGTGAACTGATCTTCATATTCGTAAGCAGGGCCTCCACGCAGGCCCGGGCGAAGGCCGGATCGTTGATTTCGCAGTCGAGCGACGTGCAGGGCACACCGGGCCGGAGGCCGCGCTCGATCGCTCCGAAAAGCGCCGCATCGGCGGCGGGATCGTGAAACGGGCCGCCGGCGGCACTGATCACGCTGATGCCACGGCGGGGGATAAGCACGCTCACGGGGCCGCACGAG
>JBIKNV010000333.1:0-3835 GCA_044358475.1 Pirellulales bacterium
GGGCATCTTCGGTCGCCGTTTCATGGCATGCTGCAAGCGGCGGGCGACTGTGTGATCGTTCTCGCATCAGACCTGCAGGACCCTCCGGAACTCATCCCGGAGTTTCTCGCACAGTGGGAGCGAGGGGCCAGCATGGTGCTCGGAAAAAAGAAGACGAGCGAAGAGTCGGCTGCCTTCTTTGCCCTGCGTGGCTTCTACTACAAGCTTGCCCGGGCGATGGCGGAGGTGCCGCTGCTCGAGCATGTAACCGGCTTCGGGCTGTACGACCGCCGGGTGATCGAGATCATGCGGGGGTTTGCCGACCCGTATCCGTATGGCCGCGGCATGATCGCGGAGATTGGGCTGCCGTATGTCACGGTTCCCTACGATCAGCCGCTGCGGAAGCGGGGGATCACCAAGAACAACTTCTACACGCTCTTCGACTTGGCGCTGCTGGGCATCACGAGTCATTCGAAAGTGCCGCTGCGGCTGGCCACGATCGCAGGGTTTATCCTGAGCGGGCTTTCGCTACTTGTGGCGCTGGGGTTTTTGGTGCTGAAGCTCACATTCTGGTATTCCCTTCCCGCCGGGTACGCACCGGCGGTGATCGGGATTTTCTTCCTGGGATCGGTCCAGATTTTTCTGGTTGGCCTGCTTGGGGAGTACATTGGGGCCGTACTCACGCACGTGCGAAAGCGGCCCCTGGTCGTGGAGCGGGAGCGGGCGGGCGGAAGGCTCACACGAACGTAGATCTCTATCCCCAGACGGCGGCACGATGAACCCGGTTTCACTACGCCTCCTCCCCACTTCTCTCCCCGGGTGTCACGAGATTCGCTTCTCGCCGCACCTTGACCCTCGCGGTTCTTTTGTAAAGACATTCCACCGCAGCACCTTTCAGGCCCTCGGCTTAGAGCGTGATTTTCAGGAGATCTTTTACACCGTCTCCCAGGCGCACGTCCTTCGTGGCATGCACTTCCAAGTACCCCCTGCCGATCATGCCAAGTTGATTTATTGCATATCGGGCTGCGTGATGGATGTCGCCCTTGATATTCGTCGAGGATCGCCGACGTTCGGAAGGCATTGGACGACTGATCTGAGCCCTGAGAAAGAGAATGGCGTCTATCTTCCCCGCGGGATCGCACACGGTTTTTATGTGCGCGAGGCACCGGCGGTGATGGTCTACCATCACACCACCGAGCACGTGGCTGCGCTCGATTCGGGAATCCACTGGGACTCCTTCGGCGCCTCGTGGCCGTGCTCGGCTCCGATGATCTCAACTCGCGACGCCGTATTGCCCCGGTTCACTGAGTTCGACTCCCCATTTGTGTTTGCTGCACATCACAGCGAGCCGCGGGAACATGGGCACATCGCATGACCAAGAAGGCTCTGGTGATAGGCGCCTCGGGGCAAGTCGGCACTGCCTTGATGGGAGTGTTGGGCCCGGGCGCGGCAATCGGCACGTCCCGTCGCCACAGACCCGGTTGGGTCCAGTGCGACCTGGCGGCGCTTGCCAATAACCCACAAGCCGCTTCGACTCTTCTGAGGACGAACGGAGGCGGGGTTGTGTATTGCGTGGGGGCGTCGACCAACGTCGATGCCTGCGAACAAGACATGCAAGCAACGATGGCTGTGAACTGTCACGGCCCAGCGACGCTTGCGCGTGTTGCTGCCGACCTCGGACTGCCTTTCGTGTACTTCTCATCCGATTATGTGTTCGACGGCGTCGCCGGTCCTTACAGAGAAGATTCGCCCCCAAATCCGTTGTCGGTGTACGGCCGAAGCAAGCTGGAGGGAGAGCTGGCAGTTTCGCGCGCCCACCCGACTGCGTTGGTCATCCGCACGACAGGTGTCTATGGCCCGGATCCCGGCGGAAAGAATTTTCTCTACACGCTGCGCACCGCCTTGACGAAAGGAAGCACCCTCAGAGTGCCTTCCGACCAGCTTTTTACTCCGACATTCAATCACGATCTCGCAGCGGCTGCAGTTCGACTGGCCCAGGAGCGCGTGGCCGGCATGATGCACGTGTGCGGGCCGGACCATCTCTCCCGGCTGACGTTTGCTATCCAACTCGCCGACGCGCTGGGATTGTCTTCGGATCACATTGTCGGAGTCCCCACGGCTGATTTAGGGCAGCGGGCAATGCGACCTCTCCGCGCGGGTCTCGCGACGCAGAAACTTGCCCACGCACTCCCGACAATTCGCATGCGCACGGTTTGCGAGTCACTTTCCCATTGGCGGGACCAGCCTGATCATCTGGATCCACCCACTCGCACCGCCCCCGGCGCCTGACGCCCTGGAACCGCATTCCTCTCTTTCAGTGTGCTGCCTCATGACACCCCCGACCTGCGACTTGACGATTGGCATTCCCACCTTCAATCGCTCGCACATGATCGGGAAAGCGATCGCAAGCGTTCGGAACCAACTTACCGACATTTCGGCCGGCCGTATCGAGCTTCTCGTTTCCGACAATGCGTCGACCGATGATACGCAAACCGTGATCGCCGCTCTTCAGGCCCACGCCGCTCTTCCGATCTCCTATTATCGGAATGAAACCAATGTCGGGATGGATCGGAATTTTGATCTCCTGTTCAAGCGTGGACGTGGACGGTTTGTCTGGATGCTTGGAGACGACGACTACCTCCTCGACGACGCGATCGCCTTCGTCTTGCAGCTGATTGACCGGAATCCCGACGTCACAGTCTTCCAGACGCAGCCGGTCGCCGATCGCTTCGTCATGGCCGAGTGGATGACCTCCACCGTTGTCAAGGACGACAGGGTGTGTCATTCGGGCGATGAGTTTTTTCAGGCTGCGAAGGGCGGGTTTGGGAACATATCGTCCCTGATCGTGCACCGCGACAGTTGGAATATGGCTGACTTGGAAGGTGGCTTTGGCACACAGTTCATGCACTTCTATGGAATCGCCCGGGTGTTGGCCGGAGCTGGGAAGTCCTACATCATTAAGAGGCCCCTCGTCGTCTGCTGTAGTGGTTATCCCAAATCCTATTTCTCGTCAGGCGATGTTTTGATTAATACGATTCTTGGGGCGGCCCGAGTCGTGGCCCACATGCGGCAGATGGGATATCACGAGTCGACATGCAAGCAGTTGCTCGAGGGAGGCGGCTATTTCTTTTTTGTCATTATCCCGTATGCCAAGGCCCTCGGCATACGAAACACTAGCCAGATTTGTCGAGACTTGAAGGCGCACTACAACACTCCTGCAGTCCGGCTGTTTTGTGTTCCCGTGATATGTTGGCCGTCATGGCTCTACCCGGGGCCACTTCTTCGCTGGCTCTACGCGGTGTATCTCAAGCAGAAAACCCGCGGGACCAAAGCCACTTGACGAGCAGGATTGAGCATCCCAGCAAGCGGCTGCGGCTAGCCACGATCGCAGGGTTCATCCTCACCAGGCTCTCGCTGCTTGGGTTACCTCAGTCTGTTGATGCTGAAGCTTCAATTCTGGTAATCCCTTCCCGCCGGGTACGCACCGTCGGTGACCGGGAGTTTCTTCCTGGGGTCGGTCCAGATTTTTCTGGTTGGTCTACTCGGGGAGTACATCGGGGCCGCACTCAAGCAGGCGGGCAAACGGCCGCTCGTTGTGGAGCGGGAGCGGGTCGGCATCCCGGATCGCTCCTGAGCGGCGCATCCGCCGATCACCCGTCACTTCACGACTCGGCAAGCCTGTCGAGCAGCTCGTGAGGCTGGGCCAACACTTTCACATCCGGCCGCTCCTTGAGCACGCGGTCGGTGCCGTAGCCCCATCCTGCCAGAAGAAACGCCGCCCCGATCTGCTCGGCCGCGAGCAGGTCATCGAGGCCGTCGCCAAGAAAGATGCCGCCCGTGAGCTTTTCCTCGTGTG
>JBIKNV010000415.1:0-3196 GCA_044358475.1 Pirellulales bacterium
TTGCCCGCGATCGTGGCCCCGCCCGGGTTGTTCGTGGCGTCGAAAGTCACGTTGCCGCCGAGTGTGACCGTGCCGGAGCCGGTGGTCACGCCGGCCGTCGTGGCGGCCGCACCACCGCCAAGCGTGAACGCCGCAGTCGTGACGTTGATGCCGTTGGTGTCGAGAGTGCCGGAGTAGATCAGCGGGGCCGCCGTGCCGCTCGTGCCCGAGATCCAGCCCGCGGCCGAGAGCCGCAGCGTGCCGCCCGTCGGGCCGCCCGCGGAGCCGATCACGGTCGTGCCGGTGTAGGTGTTGGAACTCGAGACCACGAGCGTGCCGGCGCCGAGTTTCACGAGGTTGCCCGTCGTCTGGTTGAGCACCTGGCTCACTTCGAACGCGTTGGCGGAGTCAGTGATGTCGAGGGTCACGGGCGTCGCGGCCGTGAACGTCGTCGTGCGGCCCGTGTTCAGGCTCGTGAGTGTCGTGCCCGTGACCTCCAGAAGGCCGCCGGCGAACCTGAGCGGCGCGGACGTCATGAAGGCATCGGACGATGTGGAGAGCGTGCCGGACACGAGCGTCATGGGCCCCGTGCCGATCTGATTGGCGGCAGTGAGCAGGAGCCTACCGCCGCGAACACTCACGCCGCCGGTGAACGAGTTACTCCCGGAGAGCACGAGAGTGCCGCCGCCGACTTTTGCGATGCCGAGGGCGTTGGAGCTGCTATTGGTGTTGGCGATGTTACTCGAATAGGTGAACGTGCCGCTGCTCGCGTTTGACGGGTCGATGCCGAGGAACGAGCCCGGCAGGAAGCCCGTCAGTTCCGTGCCCAGCCCCTTGAGGATGTCGAGGTCACTGGACGTGAACTCGCCGCTTCCGCCCGCGTTGACCGCGAGGACCGCACCGGAACCCGTCGTCAGGTTGGCCGCGGTGTATTTCGTGGTGTCGGCGTTGTAGAGCGACGTCGGCCGGGCAAACTGCAGCACGCCGCCGCTGGCGCTCATCAGGCCCATCGTCGACGGGTTCGTTCCGGAGATGAGGAGCGTGCCGGCGGAGACGCCGGTGGAGCCCGTGTAGAGCAGCGACCCGGAAAGCACGAGCAATCCCGTCCCCGACTTCGTGAGGCTCGTGACCGGCAATGTGGCATAGGTACCGTCGGAGACGTTGCCGCCGACCGTGACCGTCCCGGTCACGCCAACGTTTCGGGTCGGGCCGGCGCCGAGGCCCAGCGACACTGGGCCCGTGCCCATGTGGAGACCCGTGCCGGTGGTGCCCGTGAAGGTGAAGTCCACGTCCCAGATCTGGGCGTTGTTCGTGCCGATCCGGCCACCGCCAATGAGGTTGGCACCCGTTGGATCTCCGGAGATCGTCAACGTGCCCGTGCCGAACGGGGATGCCGTCGCGGAGCCGTCCGCGGTCCCAAAGTTGAAACTTTTGGTATTCCCGCTACCCCCGTTCGCGAACGTGAGGCCTCCGGAAAACGTGTGCTGATTGCTCCAGCCGGCGGAGCCATGTCCAACGTAGTCCGTGGACCCGAGCACGACGCGGCCAGCCGCCGTACCGTCGACGATCGGGGCGGTCACGCTGAAGTCGCCGTAGGCGAGCACGAGTTCGTTGCTGGCGCCGATGACCACTCGGCCTCCCGCGGAACTGATGGTGAGGGCGCCACTTTGGCCGGGGCTCTGCTGCCTCCGCGAGATGCCATTCAGCGTGAGATCGTAGGCACCGAGGCTGAACGTAACGACGCTAGCGTTGGGGATGTAGATCGTGTTGGCCGTCCGATTGGCCGTGAGCGTGCCTGTCGCGGCGATTTGGTAGTTCGCGGTCGCATCGGTCAGGTCGTTGATCACCGACGTGCCGGAGTAGGTCAGCGTCTCCAGCACGCCGCCGGCCCCGACGCGGACGTACTGATTGCCCAAGTCGGTGGCGCCGGGGTTCCGGCCCGTGATCGCCCACGGGCCGAGAATGCCGTTGGTATCGGTGTTCGAGGTCGTGAAGATTCGCGACGGTCCGGGGACCGTCGCGGCGTTGGTGCCGAAGGACACGATCCCCCCGCCCGCCGAGCGACTGATCGCCCCCATTTCCAGCCGCACCGTCCCCGACGCCCCGGGGTTGAGGACCACCGTGCCAAAACCGGGCCGGATCGTCGTCGAGGCGACCGTTTGCACGGACGTCGCGTTGGCCGAACCGGACAGCGACAGCATGCCCGACCCCATGACGAGCCTGCTCGCCGATGGCAGGAAGCCCCCCGTTGCTAAAAGCAAGCCCCGCTGCACCGTCGTGTCGCCCGTGTAGGCCTGCGCAGCTGAGAACGTAACGCTGGTGGCAGTATCGACCCATACTCCGAGGTTTCCGGACGCGCCGCCGTCGGAGATCGCGGTGCTGATAGTAAACGGCGCTCCGATCGCGCTCGTCCCGAAGAGGTTGAGCGTCATGTTCTGTGTCGCTCCGGTCTGCCGCGGTCCAAGCCTGTGAAGCCGCCAGCGCTATCGAGAGATTGCTTCCGGCGGTGGTGCTGCCGATCTCGGAGAAACCCGTTCCGGGCATAGAGATGCCGCCGGCGCCGAGCACGAGGCGTGAGGTGGCCGTGCCCGTGCCCCTCAGGTTCCCCGCAGAGCGGGCGAGGAAACTGTTTGCGAAACTCGTCCCCGTGGGCACCGTGATCGTCCACGCGTTCGTGGACGTGATCACGTTGCTCGACGACGTTGGCGTGAAGCCGGTGGGTGAGAGGGTGGGCGAGGTGGACCACCTGGCGGAGTCGCTCCACTGGAACGACCCCCCGGTCCAGTAGAGGTTCTGCGCGGCGGCCGGTTCCGTGCAGCCGGCAACCGCGGCGCACGCGACGAGGCAGAGAACAATGGCACGCCGTGCAAGCCGATGGATCGCGCGTGTCGCAATGCTTCTGCGTTGTTTCATCTCTGATATTTCGACACTGGGAAGCGTTCCGGCGATATGACCACGAGACCGTGATTCCGCCCCATTTAGCCCTCCAAAGATTTTCATTCTCACCGTCCCTTGCGACCAGCGAAATTCCTTTGCAAATCGGCCGCACTCTTTTGCGAACTTGGTCGGCGCCGGGAACGGCGAGCGGCGGGCCCGGACCGCGTGGCATGCGGAAATCAGCGGGATTCGTGGGCCTGCCCAGTAGCGGCGATCCGCCTCGAGCTCGGCCAGAGCGGACTGCAGCCTGGCGAGGTTGGCTGGGTCCGCGACCACGAGG
>JBIKNV010000336.1:0-3821 GCA_044358475.1 Pirellulales bacterium
TTGTGACCTGCGTGGGCTGGAGCGAAAAGTCGCCGAGACTGCCCCGGGGCAGCACGGCGGCCAGCCGCAGTCGACGGCTCATCGATTCCATCGAGCGTCTGCCCAGTGGACTGTCGGCCGGCACGTCCGACCGCACCGCCAGCCGCAGCACGAGCGGTTCCCCGCCCGTCACGCCCAGTGTCTCCGCGAGCGCCGCGTTGATCGCCACCTCATCGGCTGCCAGGCGTGGCGGCGGGGCGAAGCCGAGCATGGCAAGATCGTCGCAGGCCAAGAGCGTGGCCCGGGCAGCGACCCGGCCGCGGTGCCCAGAGGGCGGAGCCTCGATGGCCATTTCCAGAATCATGGCCGGAACCACGGCTGGTGGAACCGGGCCTGTCGCCAGGCAGGTGGCCAGTTCGCCAGCAAGGTCCGCGCGAAAAGGCTGATCGGCGATCACCGCCGCGTCGATCCGTCCCAAGCGGCCATGGGCCACGTGAAGCAGGCCACGATGCATCGCGTCTCCCACGCCGAGAGCGCCGGCGATCGTGGCCGTGACGATCCCGCTGGCCGCCGCCAGCGTGGCCACCTGAGGCCACCAGTGACGAGCACAGCGACCGGCGAAGCCCACGAGCGAACGAACCGCAGCCGTGCCGCTCATGGCCGCGTTGCCTGAGGTGTCGGTGGCTGGAGAAGGCCATTGACCAGCTGCCGCACAGTGCCGCCTCCGGCGACGACCCGGTCGGCAATCGATGTGGCGTGTGTCACGACGACAAGCAGCGAGGAGGCCTCGGCGGCCAACTCCACCAGAAGATCGGCAACAGCCGCTGCGGCGTGGGCATCGAGCTGACCTGTCGGCTCATCGGCGAGGATCAGTCGTGGGGCATGGATGAGGGCGCGGGCGATTGCCACCCGCTGCCGTTCGCCACCGGAAAGGCGTGCGGGCGGATGATCGGCTCGGTCCGCCAGGCCCACGCGTTCGAGCAACCGCCGCCCGCGTGCTTCGATCTCGTCCGTCACCCGACCAGCAGCGAGAGCCGGCAGCACCACGTTGTCGATCGCCGAGCAGCCCGCCATCAGATGATGCTCCTGAAACACGAAACCGATCCGTCCGTTACGAAAGGCCGCCCTGTCGGCCAGGGATACCGCGAACGGATCAACGCCGTCGAGCCGGACGGTGCCAGCCGACGGCTCTTCGAGTGCGCCGATGATCGACAGGAGCGTGCTCTTGCCGGAGCCGCTCGGCCCCATCACCACGAGCCGCTGCCCCGAGTCCATGCGAAGCGACACGTCTTCAAGCACCCGCAGCGGCCCCGCGGACGATGGATACGCTTTGGCAAGGCGGTCGACTTCGAGCACGGGCGGACTCCCTACCGATTATCCGCGGAAGGGCTCGAGCCGGGCGATGATGTCGTGGGGAATCAACACCGCCTCCGGCTTTCGTCCCGGATGCATGAGACAGCGAACGGCCACCACGCGGCCCTTCGCGACGAGCCGACCAGCCTGCTCGAACTGGAAAGAATAGGTGATGCTTGTGCGACCAATCTCGGCGACCGCCACCGCGATCGACACCTCGTCGCCGAAGCGAACGGCAGACACGTAGTCACAGGAGGCCGAGACCCGGGGCCAGCTGGCATCGACGCCATCTGGCTGCCGGTCGACGACGGGGACAGCGGCGGCACGAAGCAGTTCGTGTTCCGCCGACTCCATCCAGAAGAAAAAAGCCGAGAAGTGGACGATGCCGGCGGCATCCGTGTCCCGAAACTCGACCCGCCGCTTCGTCAGTAGCGGCCCCCCGGCGTGTCGAGGCTCAGGGGCGGGAGTCGTCACGCGGGGGCGCCTGATGAGCGAGGAAACTACTCTCCAACGTACGGCAACAACGCCATAAAGCGGGCCCGCTTGATGGCACTGGTAACCGCATGCTGACTGGCAGCGGTGCAGCCACTCTTGCGACGACCAATGATCTTGGCCTGCCGGTTGACGAGTTTGCCCAGCAAGTCCAGATCCTTGTAGTCGACGTACATCGGACGTGGACGAACACCGTCGATGTAGATCGGGTCTTTCCGCTTCACTTTCGTGCGCGGCTTAGCCTTCTTGCGGGCAAACTTGGCAAACTTGGCTGGGGGAGGGCTCATGAAGTCGATTCGATGTACGGGATGTGTGTGAAGACCGACGTGAGTGGTGCAAGGAACAACAGGATGAACGATTTTCGCATGAATGCAAGAGCGGCCGATGAAAAGCTCACGGGAGCCGGGGCTCAAGCCACCGGCTCCCGTGATAGTTGAACAGCCTATCGTGATGCGTCGCAGAGGGGGCTGCGACGTTGCAGCTCTACACGTCAAGAATGGCTTTTGCCATGACCATGACGAGCATGCCGAGACTAGTACCGGTCGCCGCCACCGCCGTAGCCGCCACGGCCACCGCCGCCGCCGTAGCCACCACGACCGCCGCCGCCACCGCCACCGTACCCGCCACGACCACCACCACCGCCGCCGCCGCCGCCTGGACGCGGCGTCCGCTCGCGAGCCTCGTTGACCGTCAGCGGGCGACCATTGATTTCGTGGCCATTGAGTGCGGAGATGGCCGCCTGCAGGCCCTCGTCCGTTTCCATCTCCACGAAACCGAAACCACGGGAACGTCCGGTCTCACGATCGGAGATCACCTCGGCACTCCGCACCGCACCGTGCGGAGAAAACATTGCCTCGAGATCAGCAGACGTGGTGGACCAAGGCAGGTTCCCCACGTAAATCTTCCGGGACATAAACAGAAACCTCAGTTCTCGGGAGCTGAACCAAACCCAATCGACTCATCGACCATCGCCGGACGCACGAACCGCAACTCCCGATCGGACCGGAGGGTGCAGACGAATAGTCAGTCGGACTGTGGGAAGGCTACCACGTTCACGAAAACCCCACAACGGCGGCAGCCACAAGAAAGTGAGGGCGAGCCACCCCATGGCCCACGGGCCAGAGCAGCACCGAAGCCAAAGGCAGCGGGCCGATTTACGGCCGGAAAACCTCATCCGGGACCGGAAAGCGGCCCGTACGGCCCAGGTCGTCCAGGCGGCGCGGCTGCCCTGATTCCGGCCAGGGCGTCACGCCTTCGACCTCGGGCATCAGCTCCACAAGCTGCTCGATCAGCATGGCCACAAGCCTCGCGGTGGGGGCAGCCCGGGTTTGTTCCCGGATCGCCGCCGCCGTTTTCATGAGCCTCACCATGCGGGAGCGTTCCAGGACGGGCCCGGCCAACTGCCCGTCCGCCTCGACCAGGAGTTCGGCCACCGGCACATTCAAAACCTGCTGCCAACGAAGGAGTTGCGATACCGTCAGGTCGCTGTCGGCCTGCTCTTGGCAGCGAACATCGGCGATCGAGAGCCGCAGCCGCCGGGCAACGTTGCGCAGGGAAACCTGCTGCTGCTGCCGAACTTCGGCAATGCGGTGGAGCCACTGCCGCCGAGTCTGCTGCGAAGTGAGACCACCGCGTGGCCGAACCATCTTCGCCGGAAGATCATCAATCTCACACTCGCAGTCATGCGAGCAGTCAACCGTGGCCATGGCATCTCTCCCTGCAGCGACCAGGAATCAGGAATGAATCGAACGACTCCCGGGATGGAAAGCAGCCCACGTGCCAAACCGTGGAAAAATCTGAAACGTCTTTTTTCACTTCTCCAGCGAGGTTTCAGTGTTCCGCGCGGCGAGGGCAGCTCGATCCGTTCGCGCTGCATTTTGCAACGCACAGATTGAAACAGCGCACGTGCTCCGCGTCGCCCGCGGTCGCGGGCTTCAGGCCCGGAAAACACGATGGCCGTGGGCACCGTCACGACTCACGCCGGTTTCAGAAAACCG
>JBIKNV010000337.1:0-3819 GCA_044358475.1 Pirellulales bacterium
CCGCGCCCCCACTGCCCGCGAGCATGCCAGAGGCGATGGCAGAGAGGACCGCCGTTCGGATGCCGCCGGCCGTCGCACGAAGCGGCCATTCTCGACCGTTGAAAACCTCGGCTTTTCGAACGGTCGAGAACACGGAAAAAGGCCATGAATGGCCTGGCCCGAGACAATTTGTCTTGAAGGTTTTGCTCATGCCCACCAGTATAGAGGGTTTGGCCACAACGGTCAGACGACCCGCCGCCCGGAGACATCTGCACGGATGAAGATCTACACCAAGACGGGCGACGCCGGTGAAACCGGCCTCTTTGGCGGCCCGCGGGTCGCGAAGGATCATGCCCGCATCGAAGCCTTCGGCACGGTGGACGAACTCAACAGCCATCTCGGAATCGTCCGCACACTGCCGGCAGCAGCCCAGTTTGATCCGCTCCTGCGCCGCATCCAGTGCGAACTCTTCGACCTTGGCGCCCAACTGGCTACGCCCGGTGACTCCGAGGAACGGATCACGATGCGACATGTCGAGGCGATCGAGCGGGCGATCGACGAATACGAAGGGGAAGTTGAGCCGCTCAAGTGTTTCATCCTGCCGACGGGCACGCCGCTGGCAGCCGAGCTGCACGTGGCCCGCACGGTCTGTCGCCGAGCGGAGCGGCGGGTGGTGACGCTCGCCAGTCGGCTGGAGACGACGATCCCGGCCAACGCCATCGAGTATCTCAATCGCCTTGGCGACCTGCTCTTCGTGCTCGCCCGTCTGGCGAATGCCCGCGACGGTGTGGCCGATGATCCGTGGCATCCGGCATGAGTGAGGCCCGCGTGACCGCCGAAGCCGCAGCCGGCTCCGCGGTGGGGCGGGCCATCGAATCCCTAGGGGCTCTCCGGGCTCGCATCGCCGCCCAGCATGCCGACGGTGGCCTCGGATATGCGACGTGCGGCCTCGCGACCGACCTGTTCGACGCGCTCGTGATCGACGTCTGGCAGGCGGTCATCGCTGGCTGCGATCCGGCCGACGGGGAGCGGCTCGTCCGGCATGTGGCGCTCGTGGCCCACGGCGGCTACGGTCGGCGGGAGATGGCGCCGTATTCCGACATCGATCTGATGCTCCTCTCCGACGGAGGCATCGACGCCGGCCTCGTGGCCCACGTCGCCCGCCGTCTGGTGCAGGATCTCTTCGATGCCGGGCTCACCGTGGGGCAGAGCGTGCGGAGCGTGGCCGAGGCAGCCCAGCTTGCCTCCGGCGACGCGACGATCTTCAGCACGCTCCTCGACTGCCGCACGTTGGCCGGTCGCGAAGACCTCGTGGGGCGACTGCGCAGCCGCTTGTGGGGCATCGTGCGACGGGGACGACGCCGGATGTCCGCCCTGCTTTCGGCGGCGCGCAATGAGGAGCGGAGCAAGTTTGGCGAGACGGTCTTTCTTCTGGAGCCCAATGTGAAGCGGTCGCCTGGCGGGCTCCGCGACGTGCAGTTGATCCGCTGGCTGGGGCTCGTCCGCTGGGGCGACGAGTCGTGGTCCGAGACGGCCACCCTCGACGACCTTGCCCGGGCCGGTGGACTCACTCGCGATGACGCCGATGCGGTGCGGGACGCGGCCGAATTTCTGCTCCGGCTTCGCACCGAGCTCCACATCCATGCCGGGAAGTGCGCCGATGAGCTGACCCGCGACGAGCAGGTGCGAATCGCCGCGGCCCGTGGCATCGACGCCGCGGGGGGCATGCTCGGCGTCGAGCGGTTCATGCAGGAGTATTTCCGGAATACCCGGCGGGTGGCCGACGTGGCCGACGCGATCGCCGCAGGATGTCGGCGGCCCCCTGCCGTGCAGCGCTGGGTGGCCGGGTTTTTTGGCCATCGGGTCGACGGTCGCTATTCGGTCGGCCCGGGAGCGATCCGGGTGCTTTCCGGCGCTCCGGCTGCCGCCACGGCCAGTATCGACGGGGCACTCCGGCTGCTCGAGTTGTCGGCCCTGTATGGACTGCCGGTCGATACGGAGGCCTGGCAAACGGTGCGGGCGGCGGTGCAACGCCGCTGCGAGCCCGTGGGCCCGGTCGACCGGCAGCGGTTTCTCGCCCTCTTCGACGCGCCCGATTCGATCGGGTCGGCCCTGCGCAGCCTGCATGAGGTGGCACTGCTTGAACAGATCGTGCCTCCCTTCGCCCATGCCCGACACCTTCTGCAGTTCAACAACTATCACAAGTACACGGTCGACGAGCACTGCATCGTGGCCGTCGAAGAAGCGGTCGCACTGACCGACGACGAGAGTTGGCTCGGGACCGTCTGGCGGCAGATCAAGCGGAAGCGAACGGTGCTTCTGGCCCTCTTGATCCATGACCTCGGCAAGGGCTTCGACGAAGACCATAGCGAGGTAGGAGCCCGCATCGCCCGCGATGTGGCTGGGCTGTTTCAGCTTCCCGACGACGAGGCCGAGATTCTCGAGTTCCTCGTCCACAAGCATTTGGTGATGGCCCATCTCGCCTTTCGTCGCGACGTCGACGACAACAGTCTCGTCGTGCGGTTCGCCCGAGAGGTCGGGTCACCCGAGGTGCTGCGGATGCTCACCGTGCTGACGGCGGCCGACGTCAGTGCCGTCGGGCCCGGCACATGGACGCGGTGGAAAGCTGACCTGCTCGGTGACCTCTACTACCGCACGCTCGGCTACCTCGACGGCGAGAGTCCGTCGTTGCGGGCCGAACGTACCGGGCGGGCCTTGGAGGCGATGCTCGAGGATCGCGATCCGGCAGACCCTGCCGTCGCCCTGGCCCGCACGTTGCCACTCTCCTACCTCCGCGATCGTGATCCCGTGACGATCCTCGAGCACGTCAGCCAGCTGGCCAGACTGCCCGATGACGGCGTGGTGGTCGACTGCCAGTGGCAGAAGGAGACGTCGACCGTTGCGATTGTCGTGGGCACCCGCGAGGCGGTGGCCCATGGCATCTTTCATCGGCTCACCGGCGCCCTGACGAGCCAGCGGCTGGAGATTCTCGCTGCCGACATTCACACGCTGCACGGGGGACTGGTCATCGACCACTTCGTCGTCCACGATCCCGATTTCAGCGGCGCCCCGTCCGGCGAACGGTTGGCCGACATCCGGGATGCCGTGCGGACCGCCCTCAAGGCCGGGCAGCCTCCGGTGTTCACGCGTCTTTGGAACCCGTTCGCGCCACAGCCGGCGCAGGCGTCGCTGCTGCCGACGCGGGTGCTCTTTGACAATGAGAGTTCGGAGCGGTCGACGATCCTGGAGGTCTTCGCCCACGATTCGGCGGGCCTTCTCTACGCCATCGCCCGCACGCTCTTCGACGCCGGCATCTCCGTGCAAGCAGCCAAGATCGGCACGTATTCCGATCAGGTGGTGGATGCGTTTCACATCACCGATAGCGAGGGCCGCAAGATCACCGACCCCCAGCGACTGGAAGCGCTGCGGCGAGACCTGGAGAAGGTGGCCGCTCCACCCAGCCCGGGCTGATGGTTTCGCGACTTACAGGTACGTGTTGACCACGTTCTCGAAGAGCTCCTGCCGGCCGCTGGTGCACGGGGCGGATTCGCCCTTGGCGAGCATCTCTTTTTCCAGGGAGGCGAGGCTCTCGGAGCCGGCTTCGATCCGCTTCCCGAGCGGAGTCGACCACGAGGCATACCGCTAGTCGAGAAGCTTCTGGATCGCGTTGTCGGCCCGCATCGCGGCGGCGATCTTCAGCCCCCGGGCGAACGCATCCATGCCGCCGATGTGGGCATGGAAGAGGTCGACCGGCTCGAAGCTCTCGCGGCGAACCTTGGCGTCGAAGTTGACGCCGCCGGGGGCAAGGCCGCCGTACTTGAGGATCGAGTACATGATCTG
>JBIKNV010000338.1:0-3814 GCA_044358475.1 Pirellulales bacterium
CAGCCGGATGATGTGCTGCTCAATCTCCTTGCCGGCGGTCATCATCATGTCCGCAATCTCGTCGGCGATCATCACGATGAAGGGCATCGTGGTGGGGATGGCAGCGGCCTCCTCCTCCGTCTCGGGCTTGATCCGCTCGAGCAACTTGTCGCGGCCAAGCGCGTTGTACTGTGTGAGGTGTCGCACGCCGACTTTCGCGAGCAATGTGTAGCGTTCTTCCATCTTCTCGACCGCCCAGGCGAGGATCGCCTCGGCCTTCTTCATGTCGGTGACCACCGGGTGCATCAGGTGGGGCAGCGACTTGTATGGGGTGAGTTCGACCATCTTGGGATCGATCATCAGCATCCGCACCTCGTCGGGCCGCCGCGTCATCAGCATCGACACGATGATCGAATTCAAGCAGACTGACTTACCGGTACCGGTACGGCCGGCGATGAGGAGGTGGGGGAGGGCGGCCATGTCGACCACCATCGGATTGCCGGCGACATCCTTGCCGAGATAGATCGGAATCTTCATGCTGCGGCTCTTGGCCTGCGTCTCTTCGATCACCTCGCGGAGGCGGACCATCTGCCGGGTCGTGTTGGGCACCTCGATGCCGACCGAGTTCTTGCCGGGGATCGGGGCGACGATGCGGACGCTCGGCACCCGCAACGCGATGGCGAGGTCGTCGCCGAGGTTCGTGATCTTGGCGAGCCGCAGGCCCGCCTCAAGCTCGATCTCGTACTGCGAGATCACCGGCCCGGTCTCGATCTCGACGACCTTCACCTTGAAGCCGAATTCGGCAAACGTCTTCTCGAGCACGCGGGCCCGCTCGCGAACTTCCTGCTCCTGCTGCTCCATCTCCAGGTATTCGGTCGGGAGGAGCAGGTCGAGCGAGGGCAGTTCATAGTCGGCAACCGGATCGGGGGCGAGGTCGAGCACCTGGGGTTTGGGCCGGCGCTTGGTGAGCGACTTGATCGGCACGGGCGGCTCGTCGACGACGGATTCATCGGCATCCTCGTCGTTCACCTCATCGCTCACCTCGTCGTGGCTCGTATCGGCATCGCTCTCATCGGCCCTCTCGTCGTCTGCCAGCGCGGGAATCTCCCGCCGCTTGACGCGAATCATCGGCTCAGAGTCGTCGTCTGGGTCGACCTCGCCATCACGATCACCAGCGAACTCGTCGACGCGGCGCAAGGCTCCGACGGCCATGCCCGTCGTCCGGCGACGTAGCCCCTGCGGCAATCGCAGCAGCGAACCAATCCGTGAACCGACTGACCAGGTTCCGGCCACCAGCGTTATGAGACCTGTGCCGAGCCATGCCGTGAGCCGCACGACCGCGGCGTCGGCAGCAAGAAAGAGACCCGCTCCCGTGATCGCCGTGACGACGATCGCCGCCCCGGCCGTGGCGAAGTAACGTTCCGCAAACATCTTGCCGGTGGCGCCCGCATAGCCACCCGGGCCCCAGATGGGGCGGGCGACCGCGTCGGGCAGGAACATCGCCAGGAGTGTGCAGCCCCCGGCGATCGCCGCGACGGAACCGATTGCGCGGAGCGGCAAGTCCGGGAGAGGCCGACGTCGCAGGAGCATGATGTCGAGCACCGCGAGAAATCCCACCACGAACCAGGCGCCGAGGCCGAAAGCTTCGTAGAGTGTCGCCGACGCGGTGGCACCGATCAGGCCGCAGGCGTTCTGTGCCCGGGCGTGCGGCGGAAACAACCGGGAGGCCGGCGGATCGGCTGGATGAAACGTGGCAAGCGCTGCAACCACAAAGAGGCATGTCGCCAGCAGGCCGAGGGCGAAAAGATCGCGGACGCGATCACGCGGGAGTCTCTCGTCAGGTGTGGCGACGGCGATCGTCGCGTCGCCGGAAGGCCGCATGCCAAACCGAGCGGCGGGTGGCGGGGGAAGAGTCTGTCCGAATCGTCGATCAACGGAGGCCATGGCACGCTATCCGTAGCGAGGGTAAGGGGATCCTACGTTGCAACTCTACAGGCCAGAACGGTGCATGCCGTTGGGCGAGATCCCGCGGTCGTGGCCCGCGAGGTGCGATTGTGACGATCGCAATGACGACGCCGGCTGCGTACGGCTTGCGGACGGGCATTTGTCGTGTTGAATGAGTCGGAACTCTCCCCATGCACACGCTCACGCTCGGCATTCTGGCTGGTCTCGCAACCGCCTTTTTTAGCGCGCTTTCCTACCTCGTCTCGCGGCATCACGGCAGGAAGGATGGTGGCGGCAGCCTACGACTGCTCGTTTTCGCGCATGTGCTGATGGGAATCGCCTGCCTCCCGCTCGCCTGGGTTCTCTGTCCTGATCCATTGCCTCCAACGGCCGTCTGGGTGCCGCCGCTGGTCGGCTCATCGCTCACCTATCTCGCAGGGCAGGCGGCGGTGTTTGCAGCCCTGAAGAGAATCGACGCCTCACAGCTGGCCCCGCTGTTGGGTCTCAAAATTGCTATCATCGCGCTGCTCGCGACGTTCGTTCTTGGTCAACCGCTCGTCGGCCGGCAGTGGTTCGCTGTCGCGATCAGCGTGGCAGCGGTGGCGCTTCTTCAGCGATCGAGCGGATCATGGCACAGGGCGAATCCGTGGTCGGTCCTTGGCGTGGTGGTGGCCATCTGCGTGTGCTTCGCGGTATCCGACCTCTTCATCGTCGGGTTGATTGATGCCGTGCAGACGCCACGCGACGTGACGCCCTCGATGACGGGATCAGACAGTGGTCGGCTCCAGGCTGGCGGCTTTGCCATGGCGGCGACGTACATACTGTGCGGCATGATTGCCCTGCCCTTCGTCGGGCACGCGCGGCGGGGCCGGAGCGGAGGATGGCCGGCGGCCGCGCAGTACGCCGCCGCCTGGCTGGCGTCGATGGCGGGGCTTTACATCTGCTTCGGCCTCGTCGGCCCGGTGTTTGGCAACATTCTCCAGTCGACACGGGGCATTATGGCGGTGGGCTTAGGGGCACTGCTCGCCTCACTCGGCTGGCACGATCTGGAGCAGCCGGTCGATCGGCAGACGCTGGTCCGACGCATCATCGCGGCCGTGATGATGACGCTTGCCATTGCCGCGTATGCACTGTGAGGACGCCACGCCGGGGCCAGGTGAAGCCTCCGCTTCGGGGCGAGGATACGCCAACTCGCGTCGACTTCACCTGGCCCCGGCTTCCCGGCTCATGAGCTCAGGAAAGAATTCCCTTCACGATTTTCCCGTGCACGTCTGTCTTCACGCAAAGCATCGACATCGTGTCGATCTTTGCTTGGCGAACTCCGTTCGCTGGTCGCTTGCCGAGCCTCCGGCTCGACCATCAGGCGAGGATGCCCTTCACGATTTTTCCGTGCACGTCTGTCAGCCGGTAGCGGCGGCCTTGGAACTTGTAGGTCAGCCGCTCGTGGTCGATGCCGAGAAGGTAGAGCATCGTGGCGTGGAAGTCGTGCACATGCACACCGTCTTTGACGATGTTGTAGCCGTACTCACACGTCTCGCCCCACGTCGTGCCGGGCTTCGTGCCGCCGCCAGCCATCCAGATCGTGAAGCACCGGGGATGGTGGTCGCGGCCAAAATCCATGCCCGGCTTGTAGAGACCCTGGCAGTAGTTGGTGCGGCCAAACTCACCCCCCCACACGACAAGCGTGTCGTCGAGCATGCCCCGCTGGGCGAGATCCTGCACGAGCGCGGCGGCAGGCTGGTCGGTCTGCTTGGCCTCCCGGGCGATGCCCCCCTTGAGGCCGCCGTGGTGATCCCAGTCCTGATGATACAGCTGGATGAACCGCACGCCCCGTTCGGCGAGCCGGCGGGCGAGTAGGCAGTTGGCCGCGAAGGTGCCCGGGTCTTTCGCG
>JBIKNV010000339.1:0-3813 GCA_044358475.1 Pirellulales bacterium
CCGGCCGATCCGCGGCAGCCGCCGCTGCCGCCCACCTGGCTGCCCAGGCACCCCTTCGATCATGGCCACATGGATGTCCGTGACGAAGTGGCCGTGAGCGGCGTCTGGAACAACCGCGACGAGCGGACGATTCGTAATGAACTCGGGCGGGAGTTTGCCTGTAGCGAAAATATCGACCGCCAGATCGGCCGGGTGCTCGACAAACTCGCCGCGATGGGCGAGCTCGACAACACGTGGATCTTCTACACGGCCGACCACGGCATGGCGATCGGCCGCCACGGCCTGCAGGGCAAGCAGAATCTCTACGAGCACACGTGGCGGGTGCCCTTCATCGTGAAGGGGCCGGGCGTGAAGCCGGGAAGTCGCGCCCCTGGCAACATCTACCTCGGCGACACGCTGGCCACGCTCTGCGACATCAGCGATATCGAACCGCCGGCGTCGAACGAGGGCACGAGTTTTCTGCCGGTGCTCGAGGGGCGGCAGCAGACCGTTCGCGACGTCCTGTACGGCGTTTACTGTGGCGGCCAGAAGCCGGGGATTCGCAGTGTGCGGCAGGGGGACTGGAAGCTCATCAAGTATGAGTCGCCTTCGGGCGGCCTCCACACGCAGCTGTTCAACCTGCATGAAAACCCACAGGAGTTCCTGGCTGAGCACCATGATCCGTCGGTGGCGGCAGCCCAGCCACTCCAGAAAAACCTGGCCACTGATCCGGCCCACTCGCAAAAACGCGTCGCGATGGAGGCCCTCCTGCTCGCCGAGATGCAGCGGCACGACGATCCATTTCGGTTTTCCGACCAACGACGGCCGGAGCAGGGGCAGGCACGTCAGGCCGCGGCGGCGGCACGGCCCAACATCGTGCTCTTTCTTGCCGATGACCTCGGCTATGGCGAGCTGGGCTGCTATGGCAACAAAGCCGCGATCACGCCCAACCTCGACCGGTTTGCAGCGGAAGGCCTGAAGCTCACCGATTGCCACGCGGCCTCGAGCGTCTGTTCGCCGTCGCGGTCGAGCCTGCTCACCGGTCGCACCCCCTTTCGCAACGGTGTCTTCACCTGGATCCCGGAGAAGAGCCCGATCCACCTCCGCACGAGCGAGATCGCGCTGCCGAAGCTTCTCAAGCAGGCGGGCTATCAGACCTGCCACGTGGGGAAATGGCACTTAAACGGCATGTTCAATGCGCCGGAGCAGCCACAGCCTTCCGACCATGGCTACGACTGGTGGCTGGCCACGCAAAACAACGCCGCGCCGAGCCACGCGTGTCCCGAAAACTTTGTTCGCAATGGCACTGCCATCGGCAAGGTCGACGACTATTCCGCGCCGTTCATCGCCAAGGAAGCGGCGACATGGCTGAAGACCAAGCGGGATCCGGCCAAGCCGTTCTTTCTCACTGTCTGGACGCACGAACCGCACTATCCGATAGCCTCGGCCGAGCGGTACGAAAAGCAACACGCCGGTGTCACCGACCCCGAGGAGCGGACCTACCGGGCCAACGTCACGCAACTCGACGATGCCTTCGGCATGCTCATGAAAGCGCTCGACGAGATCGGGGCGACTGACTCGACGCTCGTCTTCTTCACGAGCGACAACGGTCCCGAAGGCGCAGGCACCACGGGGCCGGGCCGTGGCCTCGCCGGTCCGCTCCGGGGCCGCAAGCGGTCTATGTACGAGGGGGGCCATCGTGTGCCGGGGATCATCCGCTGGCCCGCGAAGATGGCGGCCGATGAGGTCGGGAAGACAATCGATCTCCCGGTGATCGGCAGCGACTTCTTCCCCACGGCCCTCGAGGCGGCCGGCCTGGCCCCGCCTCCCGGGCGAACGCTTGACGGCGTCGACATCAGCGGCCCCGCTGTCGAACAGCCGCGACCACTCTACTGGCGGTGGGGCGGCTTCGTCGCCTACCGCGAAGGTCCGTGGAAGATCGTCGCCGACGAGGCGCTTTCCAAGCCGGAGCTCTACAACCTCGCCGACGATCTCGCTGAGACGACCGACCTCGCGGCACGAGATCCAGAGCGGCTGGCCGTGATGCTCAAGCGGCTGCGGAGCTACACGGCCGAGATCGAGGCCGAGGCGCCCGACTGGTGGCGGACGCATGACTGGAATCCCAAGCGGCCTGCCAAAAAGCAGCAGCCCGTCCCGGCGGGGTGAGCGAGGTGCTAGACTCTGCGATCACTCCTGGGGGCGTTTTCATGGCCGATGGCAACGACACGACGACGAGCCGGCTCGGCCTCGTGCTCTTCTGGATCTACGTCGTGCTCTACGGCGGCTTCATGGGGCTCGTGCTCGTGCGGCCCGACCTCCTGTCGTGGCGGCCGCTGGGCGGCGTGAACCTGGCTATCGCCTCCGGCATGGGGCTCATCGCCGCCGCCTTTGTCCTGGCCGTGCTCTACATGGTGGCGCGGGCCGGCCGCTGACAGGAACCACAGCAGGATGCTCCATGACACCTCGCCGCTGGCCGTCCTCATCTTCGCCGCCTTCGTGGTCGGCGTGATCGGCCTCTCCTTCTGGCTCGGCCGCAAGAAGCAGTCGGCCGCGGCCTACTACGCGGCGCACGGCGAGGTGCACTGGTTCGTCAACGGGATCGCCTTCGCCGGTGACTACCTCTCGGCCGCCTCCTTCCTCGGCATCTGCGGGATGATCGCCTTCTCCGGCTACGATGGCTTTCTCTACTCGATCGGCTTTCTCGCCGGCTGGGTGGTGGCGCTCTTCGTGATCGCCGAGCCGATCAAGGCCCTCGGCCGGTTTACCTTCGCCGATGCCCTCGACGCGAAGTTCAACAGCCGCGGCATCAAGATGGCGGTGGCCGTCTCGACGCTCGTGGTGAGCATCTTCTACCTGATCCCCCAGATGGTCGGGGCGGGCTCGCTGATCACGCCGCTCCTTGGCCTCCCGCATGCCGTCGGCGTGGTGCTCGTCGGCGTGGCCGTCACGCTCATCGTCGTCACTGCCGGCATGGTCTCCACCACCTGGGTGCAATTCATCAAGGGGTCGCTGCTCGTCTTCTTCTGCGGCATCCTCACGCTGCTGATCCTCGGCCGCGGCCTCACGGTGAACGCCGGACGCCCCGGCACGGAAAATCTCGCGCCCCAGGTGAAGACGATCCGGCCCGACGGCACCGTGCTCATCGATGGTCAGCCCCAGACCCGTGACCATGATCTGCGGCCGGTGGGTACGATCCTGCGGCTGCCGGAGCGGTATGCGGGCAAGACTGCCACCGGGCCGCTCAAGCCGTTGGAATACCTGGCGGCCCTCGAAGACTCGACGATCGTCACCTGGTCGGCCACGCGGCACTCCGATGAGGAGGGTACGCACGTCACCTATTCGCCGGTCGAGAAGAAAGGGGCCGACCTTCTCAAGCCTGGCGGCTACTTCAAGGGTCTCTCCAGCGGCACGCTCGCCGGCCGTCTCGACTTTGCGAGCCTCATGCTGGCGCTGTTTTGCGGCACCGCTTCGCTCCCCCACATCCTCATCCGCTACTACACCGTGAAAGACGGCGCGGCGGCCCGCAAGAGCACGGTCGTGGGGATCGCGGCAATCGGCGTGTTTTACGTGCTGACGCTCTACCTGGGCCTGGGGGCGATGACCAGCGGGGCCCTCGACCCGACCGACACCAACATGGCCGCGCCGCTCCTCGCGAAGTCGTTCAGCACCACGCTCTTTGCCGTCATCTCGGCAATCGCCTTTACGACGGTGCTGGGCACCGTCAGCGGCCTCATCATGGCCGGCAGCGGCGCGGTGGCCCACGACCTCGTGGAAAACGTGTTTGCCATACCGATGACCGACCACGAGAAGGTTCGCTGTGGCAAGATCGCAGCG
>JBIKNV010000340.1:0-3771 GCA_044358475.1 Pirellulales bacterium
GCACGACCGCAAGCGGCAAAGCCGGCAGAAAGAGGCCGGGGGTTAAGGATATAGACGAGAGCCGTCCGAAAATCTATACTCTGTGACTCGCTGGAGCAGGCTCACCCTGCTGGTTCCGATTTCGGTTTTTTGGATTCGTCTGGAGACGCATGGTCAAACTCACGGTTCGCGAACGCGAAAGCATTCAAGAGGCGGTGCGCCGCTTCCGCAAGTTGGTTGAACGCAGCGGCATCAAGAAAGAGTTGCGATAGCGGGAATTCTTCGAGAAGCCGAGCGAGACCAATCGTCGTGCCCGCCTTCGTGCCGAGCGCCGTACCAAGCGCAACCGCCTGCTCGGCGTATAGCCCTACCAGTCCAGCGCCACATCGAGCCAGGGCGCATGGTGGGTTGGCCAGCCGGTGCTGATCCGGTCGACTCCAGAACGGGCAATCGCGCTGACGGTGTCGAGCCGAACACCGCCCGAGGCTTCAAGAATCGTGGCTGACCCGGCGCGATCGCGGTTCGCCACCGCCTCCGTAAGGACCTCTGGCGGCATGTTGTCGAGCAAAATCACGTCGGGGCCTGCGGCCAGCACGGCCTCGAACTGCTCGAGACCGTCGAGCTCGATCTCCACCACCATTGTGGCTGCGCGAGACGGAGGAAACGCCTTCGCGACGAAGGCCCGCGCCCGCCGCACCGCCTCGCCTGGGCCGATCTCATCTTCCGCCAGGGCAGCGAGATGGTTGTCTTTGATGAGGATCGCGTCGTAGAGGCCGAGGCGGTGATTCCAGCCTCCCCCCAGCCGCACGGCATACTTGTCGAGGAGCCGCCATCCCGGCACGGTCTTGCGGGTGTCATAGATGCGACAGGACGTGCCGCGGACGGCATCGACCAGCTGTCGGGTGGCCCAGGCCACGCCCGACATCCGCCCGAGCAGATTGAGAATCACCCGCTCGGCCGCGAGGACACTTCGTGTCGGTCCCGACAGCCGGGCGACGACGGTGCCCGGCGTGACTCGGCTCCCATCGGACATCACCGGCTGCCACGTGAGCCCGGTGTCGGCCACGCGGGCGACGACCGCGGCTGCCTCGAGGCCGGCAATCACGCCCTCGTCACGTACGACTACGTCGAGCTCACTGAAATCGCCCGCCGGGATCAGCCCCACGCTCGTCCAATCACACTCATGGCCCAGGTCTTCGACGAACCAGTCGGCGGCTGCCTCGGCCACGTGATCGGCGAGGACGGTGCTCCACGACACCTGGTGAAACAAACGGCTTTCGACGGGGCTTGAGTGAGTCATAGCCGGCATCGTATGCCGCCTGGCCGGTCGACTACCATAGGGTCATGGACTCCGACGCTTCCCCCTCCGGTCCGCTGCCCCGCTCCATGCAGCCACTCTTTGCCTCGGCCGTTGCCGTGGGTCTGGTCGGCATTGCCGTCTGGCTGGCCTTCACGGGCCGCCACGGTCTGGTCGATCACGACGCTCCGCCAGCCGTCCCAGTGCGATTCACGGTCGATATCAACAAGGCTGACGCCGACGAACTTTCCCAGCTCCCCGGACTCGGGCCCATGATCGCGGCGCGGATCGTCGCCCACCGCGACGCCCACGGCCCCTTCAGCACCCCCGATGCACTGCTCGCCGTGCCGGGCATCGGAGAGGCGACGCTCGCCGCCATGCGCCCCCACCTGCGTCCTCTCAGCAAGCCATGACGCCCGACCCCAACGTCTTCGAACTGGTCGCTCCTTACGCCCCGGCCGGCGATCAGCCGGCGGCGATCGACGCCCTCGTGCAGGGCATCGAAGAAGGCAAAGGTTCGCAGGTGCTGATGGGCGTGACCGGCTCCGGCAAAACCTTCACGATGGCCAATGTGATCGCCCGCGTAGGCCGCCCGACGCTCGTTCTCTCCCACAATAAGACGCTCGCCGCACAGCTGTACGCCGAGTTTCGTGACTTTTTTCCGCACAATGCCGTTCACTACTTCGTCAGCTACTACGACTATTACCAGCCCGAGGCCTATATCCCGCAGCGGGACATCTACATCGAGAAGGATGCGGCCATCAACAAGGAGATCGACCGCCTGCGGCTGGCCGCCACCAGCGCGCTGGTGAGCCGACGCGACGTGATCGTCGTGGCGAGCGTGTCGTGTATCTACGGTCTCGGTTCGCCGGAAGACTACCGGGCGATGGTGATCCGGCTGGCCAGCGGGATGCACCGGACCCGCGACGAATTGCTCGAGCAGCTCGTGTCGATCCACTACGAGCGGGGCGACATGGCCCTGGAGCGGGGAAAGTTTCGTGTTCGTGGCGACTCCGTCGAGATCTGGCCCCCGTACGACGAACTGGCTTGCCGCGTCGAATTCTGGGGCGACACGATCGAGTCGATCGCCATCACCCATCCCACCAGCGGCGAGGTCGCGGGCCGCAAGGACGAGATGTATTTCTACCCGGCCCGTCATTTCGTGATGCCCGAGGACCGGATCAAGGCGGCCATCGGCGAGATCCGCCGCGAGCTCGACGAGCGGCTCGCGGAACTCAAGAGCCAGGGCAAACTGCTGGAGGCCCAACGGCTCAATGCCCGCACACGATTCGACATCGAGATGCTCCTAGAAGCTGGCTTCTGCCCCGGCATCGAAAACTACTCGCGGCCGCTGTCGGGCCGGCCGCCGGGGAGCACCCCCGACACGCTCTTCAATTACTTCCCGCAGGAGTTCCTCTTCTTTGTCGACGAGTCGCACGTGACCGTGCCGCAGGTTCGCGGCATGTATGCCGGCGACAAGAGCCGGAAGACGACACTCGTCGAGCACGGTTTCCGGCTGCCCTGTGCCCTCGACAACCGACCGCTGAAGTTCGAGGAGTGGGAGAAGAAACTGCACCAGACCGTCTACGTGTCGGCGACTCCCGGCGTCTGGGAATTGGACCGCACCCGGGGCGAAGTGGTTGAACAGGTGATCCGCCCCACCGGCCTGCTCGATCCAGTGATCGAGATCGTACCGGCCCGGCAGCAGGTCGTGCATCTCTCCGGCGAGATCGACAAGACGGTCGCGGCCGGCCAGCGGGTGCTCGTCACCACGCTCACCAAGAAGATGGCCGAGGATCTCTCGGCGTACTTCCAGGAGCGGGGCGTCCGCTGCAAGTGGCTCCACAGCGAGCTTGATGCCTTCGAACGGGTGGAACTCCTCCACGATCTCCGCGCGGGAACGTTCGACGTGCTCGTGGGTGTGAACCTGCTGCGCGAGGGACTCGATCTGCCGGAGGTGTCGCTCGTGGCGGTGCTCGACGCCGACAAGGAAGGATTTCTGCGGAGCGAGACGTCACTGATGCAGACGATCGGTCGCTCCGCCCGCAACGTCGATGCCCGTGTGATCCTGTATGCCGACTCGATCACCGAGTCGATGCAGCAGGCGATCGACGAGACCCGCCGCCGCCGCAGCCTGCAGGAGGCTTACAACGTTGAACACGGCATCACCCCCGAAACGGTCCGCAAGGAGATCCGGGCCGGCATCGAAGCCGAGGCGACTTCGCGAGCCCGCGCCTTCGAAGCCGTCGGCACGAGCGACGAGTCGGGTCGTCGGCAGGCGGAGCTGCTCGAGCAGCTCGAGGCCGACATGATGCAGGCTGCTGCCGAACTTGACTTCGAGCGGGCAGCCCGCCTGCGTGACCAGATCGCATCCCTGCGGGACGGCAAACGCCCCGCGGCCGGCCGCAGCCGCGGCAACCGCGGCGCGAGCCGCATCCCACGGCCAAAGCGCTAAGAACCTCTTCTTTTCAAAATAGAGCCCCCGTTTTGCTCGA
>JBIKNV010000034.1:0-12782 GCA_044358475.1 Pirellulales bacterium
CCGAGATGCCTCGGCCGGGCGTGCCGCTGGAGGATGTCTATCAGTATCGCGCGGCAGCGCCCGAGCAGGCGGCCGTGGAAGAAGGAGCGACCCGCTACCTCGAGACCGAGTTCCTCACAAGTCGGGGCATCAACACCTACGGCTGGGTCAATGCCGGGATCGGTGCCAACAACTGGGGCGCTCCCTGGAACGGCCCGATCACCTTCAATGACCGTAACTGGCAGGGCCAGATGAACCAGCTCTATCTCGTCAACGAGAAGACGCTGGGCGAAGACTTCGGCTGGGCCGGTCGAGTCGACCTGCTCTACGGCACCGACTTTCTCTTCACGACAGCTCGCGGCCTCGACGCCTACCGTGGCGGCTACGTCGATCCGAGCGGGGTCGCCGGCCCACGGTGGTATTCGTCACGCTACTACGGTCTGGCAATGCCGCAGCTGTACGGTGAGTTGGGCCGTGAGGATCTGGGTGTGAAGTTTGGTCACTTCTACACGCTGATCGGCTACGAAGTGGTGCCAGCGATCGGCAACTTCTTCTACACGCATGCCTACACGATGCAGTACGGTGAGCCGTTCACGCACACCGGCATCCTCGGCAACTGGGTGCCGAACGACCAGATGACGGTCGTGGCCGGCATCACGAACGGGTGGGATAACTGGGACGACGGCATGCTTGGCCCGATCGCCAACACGGCCTACCCCGGGTACAACAACAACGCGGCGTTCCTTGGAGCGGTCACGTTCAACAGTTCCGACGAGAAGCAGTCGCTCATTGCGGCCGTCTCGAGCGGCAACGAGGTTGGCACGTTCGATTCGGTTGCGGGCAATCTGGTCGGCAATCGTTCGATCATCAGCCTCGTGTACACCAACGAGCTCAGCGACAAGCTGAACTATGTGATCCAGAACGACAACGGCTGGCAGTTCAATGGCCAGACGAACAACGCTCTCTGGACCAATGGTCAGACGTCACCGCTGGCCCAGTGGTACGGCATCAACCAGTACATGTTCTACAACTTCTCCGACACGCTGATTGGCGGTATGCGGTTTGAGTGGTTCCGCGACAACAACGGTACCCGCGTGATCTCCGGCCTTCGCAATGCGTTGACCGGTGGAACGCCGTTCGCCGGTGGCTTCCAGGGCAACTTCTGGGCTGCGACGTGGGGCCTCAACTACCTGATGGGCAAGAACGTCGTCATCCGCCCCGAACTGCGGTATGACTGGTACTCGCCGGACAAGACTGGTGGAAACCTGCCCTACGGCAGCAACTTCGACCAGTACGGCCAGTTCTACGGCGGCTGCGACGCCATCGTGCAGTTCTAGTTGTCCCGGCGGCGGGGCCATCCATGGCCCCCGCCGCCTCAGGGCTGGCACGGACATGTCCGTGCCAGCCCAGTCGGGGTGAGAGCCTCCGGCTCTCAAATTACGGTTCGTCAGCTTGGAGGGCCTGGTCGCACATGTGCGACCAGGCCCTCGGCTTTTTGATCGTTGCGCCAGTCCACCGCGCGCAGATCTAAGGGCAGTGTCCGGCTTTCGGCATCCATCGCGGAACTTTTTTCGAGGTGCCGGGTGGCCGTAAGTCCAGCGTTTCGCTGCAGCCCTGGCAACTTGGTGAAGCCAGATAAGTGACGCAATCTGCAAAGATTTACAGTATCGGCCCTCATCGCTAGCCTTTTGCTTGAGTTTCGGCGTTGGAAGGCTCGCGAACCCCGTCGCTGTTTCCCGAATAAGAAGTTTGGGGAACAGCTTGCAAGGAGGCGACATACGATGCGGATGGCACGAACGAAGGGTGGGATGACGGTGGCTGGCGTCAGCCAACGCGTGGGGCGTTCACTCAGCTGGGTGGCAATCGCCCTCTGCCTGACCATCCGGCCGGCGGCTGCCAGCGACGGCTGGCTGACCGAATACGACACCGCCCTCACGGCGGCAGCCGAGTCTGGTCGGCCTGTTCTCACCATTTTCACAGGGAGTGACTGGTGCCCGCACTGTAAAACGCTTGAGGACAACGTCCTGGCCACCGAGACATTCCTGGAATGGGCCTCCGACAACGTGGTGCTCCTGATGATCGACCTCCCGCAGCAGGGCATCTCCCCGGCCGTCCGGAGCGAGCGATCCCAGGTCTGCATCAAATACGGCGTGCGGACGTTTCCCAGCGCCCTCCTGATCGGCCCGGACGGTCAGAAAATTACCATCAAAAAGGGGTATCACGGCCAGTCGGCGGCTACCTGGGTATCCGAGATGGCAGCCCATGTGCCGGCTCGCCCGGCGGCCCAGGCGACCGCGGCGACCGATCCTGCCAAGGACAGTGTTCTCACCTCCCTCGAAGAGGCGGTCGCAACGGCCCAAGGGAAGCAGCGACCGATCCTGCTGGTCGTGTCGCGAAAGAGCGATTCAGGCGCGAAGACCCGCTTGGCTGAACTCGTCAACGATCCCGAGTTTGACGCATTTACCCGGGAAAACTTCGTCGTGGCTGAGGTGCCGGCAGGCGATCCCGGGGAGGGCGAGACGGATGAGCCCATGCAACGGCTGCTCGGCGGGGCCCCGCTGGCCCCGGAGGCTGTCGAGATCATCGTGACCGAGGATGGGCAGACGCCCCTCTTCAGCCAGTCGGGTGCGCAGACGCCAGCGCGGGTTGTCGGTGGCTTGCGGCGGTTTCTCGCTGCCCGCCAGGCCGCCCGGGAAAACAGCGCCACCCGACGGTGACATTCACGGCGGCAGGCTGATCGCCACGACCGGCGGATCGGCGGTCACCGCTCGGGCTATCTGATCAGCCCCATGACGCATGGATGTCGCGATGGCGCAGCCGCCGATCGGCAGGAGGCAAAAGAGCGGGGCTGCCAGCCAGGGGAGCATGAGCGTCAGCGTTGATGGCCGCCGCTCGGGCATTTCGGCCGTGGAATCAGCCATGTCGGTCTCCGGAAGATTCACGGCCGGGAGAAGTACAGGCCTGCCCAGGCAGAGACAAGAGGGAAAAGGTGCCTGCCAGAAGCGGTGTCGGCTAGCGGGGCAGCCCGGGGGCTGCGGTGGGATCGACGCTGATTTGCGCGGCAGCCCGCCGGCTTGCGCCTGGCGGCTGGGTGTGGGACCCCACCAGAAAGCCCCGGGCGCGAGCCCGGGGGCCCCGACGCCGGGGCGCATCAAACCGGGCAAGGAATTCACAGTGAATGGCCGAGGCGGGGATCGAACCCGCACGGAGCTTTCGCTCCACGGGATTTTAAGTCCCGTGCGTCTGCCAGTTTCGCCACTCGGCCGCAGGGCGGATCGTATACCCGTCATCCTGCCGGCTGCAAAACGTGGGCTACAATCCGCTCTGTTTCACACCTCTCCATCGTTCCCGGCTCTTTCCAGCGGCACTCACAAACAATGGGCATGACAGGTATCGACGGCTTTCTCGGCACCCGCGGCTCGCTCGGCATGGACGTGCTGGTGGTGGGGCTGCTTGCCGTGCTGCCGCTCTTGGCGTGGAGCATTCATGTCGTTCGCACGCGGCGTGACTATGTGACTCACAAGCGACTCCAGTTGGCGATCGCCGCGGCCTTGCTCGTCTGCATCGTGATCTTCGAGATCGACGTCCGTCTCGTGAGCGACTGGAAGGAGCGGGCCCGACCAAGCCCATGGTGGCCGGGGGGCGTGCTCACGATGCTGGGTATCCACCTCATCTTCGCCGTCTCGACGCTCGTGCTGTGGGTGTGGACGATCTGGGAGGGACTCGTGCGATTTCCCTCGCCCCCCGTTCCCGGCAGCCATGGGGGGCGGCATCGAGTGATGGGGAGGCTGGCCGCCCTCGACCTCGTGGTTACCACGATCACCGGGCTGCTCTTCTACTGGCTGGCGTTCATCGCCTAAGAAAACCGCCGGGGACGGGCGAGGTCGAGGCTTCGGGGCGAGGATACGCCAACTTGCCTCGACCTCGTCCGATCCCCGGCTTTGTTCCTCCAGGCCCGCGTCATGCAGGGTTTGTGCTGCTTGTCCAGCGGCAGATGGCGAGGCCGCCGAAGTACAGGATGCACAGCGGCAGGGCGAGGAAGAGCATGCTGTAGGGATCGGCGGGCGTGAGGATGGCCGACACGATGAAGATGGCGACGATGGCGGTGCGCCACTGGGAAGCGTAGGCGGAGGCGTCGAACACGCCGATCCGCTCCAGGAACAGCATCACCAGCGGGAGTTGGAAGCCGATGCCGAAGCCGATCGGAAGAATGAGCACGAATGACAGCCATTCGCTGATTCGCGGGTCGGGGTCGAGCCCCAGCCAGCGGTTGAAGTCGAGGAGATAGTCGAGCACGAAGTCGAAGACGAAGAAGAAGGCCAGGCAGACGCCAGCCAGGAAGAGCCCGATGCTGATCGGCAGGAACGTCCAGACCAGCCGCTTTTCGTGCGGATAGAGGCCCGCCGCCACGAATGTCCAGAGCTGGTAGAAGATCCAGGGACTCGAGAGCACGATGCCCACGAGCAATGCCGCCTTCATGTAGATGCCGAAGGCCTCTTGGGCCGACAGAGTGGTGATGCTCACCCGGGAGTCCTTCTCGAGCGGCTGCCACAGCAAGATCGGCACGAGCGATTCGGTGTCGAACGTGGTCGGCGAGGCGGTCTTGTCAGCGGAGGCAGTCTTCTCAGCGGAGGCGGTCTTGCCAGCGGCCTGATCACCCGAAGGCTGCTGCGCAGCGGCAAGCACGCGGGCCAGTTGCTGTGGGTGCACCTCGCGGAGTTCAAACGACAGTCCGCGCTGTTCTACGGCATCGACGACTTCCGACCGCGAGTAGGGCAGGGCGGGGCCACCGTCAACCCGCGGTTGCCAGCCATCGAACGTCTCGACCGCCCGTTCTGTGTAGTACGTGCCGAGGGCCTTTTTCAGAGGCTGTTCGATGAGATGCACGACCGGACGGCCGAGAAAGAAGCCGATCACGACCCCGACGGCGAGCCCCATGGCAGCCCGAATCAGGCAGATCCGTAGCTCTTCAAGGTGCTCGCCGAAGGTCATCGTCGAACCTTCGAACAGGTCTTCGTCGTCGATACGGGGCATGGATGTGTGTGGAGCCGGGTTCCGCGTGTTTCCTCACCGACTTATACTTCAATCAGTCCGGCCATGCCGGAGTCACCCCCTCTTTCCCGGGCGACACGCATGCTTCCGGCGGCCCCTCGATCCCGCAGAACCGGTGCCATCGGATTCGTGGTCCTCGTCGGCCTCGTCTCTGGATGGCCGTCGGTGCCGGCCGCCGACGATGGGCCGCGACACAGCGACGTGGCGGCGGTGGAGGATGTCGTCCAGAAACGACTGGAGTGGCTGCAACGGCCGGAGGCGTGGCAGCTCCGCTGGTCGCAGCCGATCGGGGGCACCGAACCGGGGGTGGCGGCAGGTGTCGTTGCCTGGATCGACGCCGGTGCCGTGCGCGGCGTGCGAGCCAGCGACGGTCTGCCGGCTTGGCGGAGTGTCCCGCCCGGCGACACGTTGCTTTTCCCCCGGTCGGTCCTTCCGCGTCGTGAAGCCGCTCGGCCTGTTGATCCCGGGCTGTCCGGAATCAGCGTTGTCGGCCACCTGCTCTACGGGGTGATTGATGCGGGGCGGCTGGGGCCGCTGATGATTTGCCTCGACTGCTCCGACACGGCCGAGGGGCGGCTGCTCTGGTCGGCAGCGCCTCCGGCCGGATTCGTCGGGTTCGATGGGCCGCCCATCGCCGATGACCGCTTGTGCATCGTCGTCGTTCGCGGCAGCGAAGGTCGCACTCCGCTCGAGATCGTGGCGCATGACGCGCGTGATGGTGTGATCATCTGGCGGCGTCCGCTGTCGACAGGCGTGGCCCGCGACGGCATCAACCATGCTCCCGGCCGGCGGCAGGCGTCGCTGGTGGAGGGCCTTGTTGTCATTGCCGATCACGCGGGGAGCGTGTGGGCTTTTGACCGCGACGGTCGGCCCACATGGCGGTACGAATACGTTGCCGCGTCCCCCGCTGGTGATCGACCGCGTGACGACGACGGCTGGCCGGCGTTGGCCGAGCCAGTGGTGGCGGGGCCGGAATGTCTCATGATCGCCGCCCAGGATCGTGGGGGCGTGATGGCGATCGATCCAGCGGCTCGGTCAGCGCACCTCCGCTGGGAGGCAGCCATTGGTGAATGCGTGCGAATCATCGGAGTCGTAGACGAATGGGTCGTCGTCGAAAGCGGCGGCGCCGAACGAGAGGGATCTCTTGTCACCCGTGACGTTGTCTCTGGACACGCCGTGGCCTCCAGTCTTGAAGAGCCGTCGCCGGCCGGTCCGGCCGTGCTCGCAGGCGGAGTGATCCTGCAGCCAGTCATTGAAAAACAGGTCGGTGGGCAACGACCTGCCATCGCGGCCCTCGATCCGTCCTCGTTGCGGGCTCTGGGGCCACCGTTTCCGCTCCCGGGCACGGACGGCGGAGTGAAGGTCGTTGAACCTGTGGGACCGCATGCGGTGCACCTCGCGACCATGCCTGCGGCCATCGTGGTCGCCACTTCGAGTCAGCTTTTTTCCATCGGACCCTCCCCATGAGCCATGATTCCGGTGCTGTGACCCTTGCCGCGGCGGATGCCCGCACCGCGCTGGCCGACGTGGCCAGCCTGCGGGAGCGGCTCGTGGCCGCACTCGCGCCTGTCATCGTCGGCCAGGCGCAGGTGATCGATGACATGCTCGCCGTCATGCTCTGCGGCGGTCATTGCCTGCTCGAGGGCGTGCCGGGGCTGGCCAAGACACTCCTGGTGAGATCGCTCGCTGCTGCACTCGACCTGCGCTTCGGACGAATCCAGTTCACGCCCGACCTGATGCCGGCGGACATCACCGGGACGGAGGTGCTCGACATCGTTCCTCATGATCCCGAGGCCGGCGGCGAACGGCGGCACCTGCGGTTTCTGCCCGGGCCGCTGTTTCACAACGTCGTGCTGGCCGACGAGATCAATCGCGCGCCGCCGAAGACCCAGTCGGCGCTGCTCGAGGCGATGCAGGAGGCGCAGGTGACGATCGGTGGCGTCCGTCATCCGTTGCCGCAGCCATTCTTCGTGCTGGCGACTCGCAACCCGATCGAGCAGGAGGGTACCTATTCACTGCCCGAGGGCCAGCTCGACCGCTTCATGATGATGATCAGGGTTGCCTATCCGAGCCGCGACGATGAGCTGGAGATCGTACGGCGGATGACCATCGGCTCGCCGGCTGTCGTCGAGCGAGCGATCGACGGCGCAAGCCTGGCGCGGGCCGCGGCTGTGGTGCGGGCGCTGCCGGTGGCTGAGCACGTGCTCGCCACCGCGATCGACCTCGTGCGGGCGACCCGCCCCGAATCCCCGGAGGCGGTCCCGTGGATTCGCGAGTGGGTGCGGTATGGCTGTGGCCCGCGGGCCAGCCAGTTTCTGGTGCTCTCCGCCAAGGCCCATGCAGCCCTTGCTGGCCGGCCCTGCGTGGAGGTGCATGACATCATGCGGGCGGCGCCGGCCGTCTTGCGGCATCGGCTGGTGCGATCCTTCGCCGCCGAGACGGATGGCATCGACCCCGACCACATCATCACGCGGCTGCTGGCAGACCACGCGCCACGGAAGGGGTGAGCATGGCCGCCCCGCTACTGGTTGCGGTCGCTTTGCTCTGGCCGGCGTTGTTGCCGTGGCTGGTGGCCACGGTGCTGCCGGTCGTGCTGGCCTGGTGGACCGTCCGGCATGCCCGCCGCGTGGCCTGGGGGGCGATCGATCTGGTTGAGCGGGCCGCCCGTGCGGCCCGGATCACACGGACCGGTCTGCCACTGCTGCTCACGGTCGTTCGCACACTGCTTGTTGCCACAACGGCAGTGGCGGCAACACGCCCGTTCCTGGGAGACGGTGCCGCGCCTTATGGCACACGGATCATCGCTGGTGATGCCATACGGCGGATTGAACTGGTGACGGCCGCGTCGGGTGAAGCCGGTTCATCGCTGGCGATGCGCAGTGCGCTCGAGGCGTTGGCGCGAACGCGTCCTGGAGCGTTTCCTGCGGTCGATCTCGTGTCGATGGACGACGCGGGGCGTGCGGCAGATCCAGCGCGGCTCATCATTCTCTGCGATGGCATGGTGCCTGATGCCGACGATGCGGCGCGGCTTGCCACCGTGGTTCGCAGGGGCACGGCGGTTCTCGTCTGCCTGGGGCCCGATTCCGTTGGATCGCCGCGCGGGCCGCGGAGTTCGGCCTGGCTCGAGACGCTCGCTGGTGTATCGTTGGCGGGGTGCGTGCCGCTGGAGGACGAAGCGATCAGAATGATGGCTCCTGATGGGGCTGCCCCACTGCAGACCGCGGCCGAGTTGGCCGGCCCGCGTGTGAGCTGCGTCGCGGAGATCGTCTTGTCGGAAGGCGATCAACTCGAGCCGAGAGTGGTGGCCCGCTCCGCGACGACAGGGCGGCCACTGCTTGTCGAGTCGACTGTGGGCCGGGGCCGCGTGGCTGTGTCGGCGTTGCCGCTGGCGTTGCCAGCGAGCGGCGCCAGTCAGGCACCGTGGAGCGACCTGGCGGCGTGGCCTGTTTTCGTGCCGTTTGTCGATCGGCTCGTGACGGAGTTGCTCGAGCCGACGGAACAGATGGCCGACTCGACCTCGCGAACGATGGGCCGGTTTGCCGGTCTGGCGTTGGCACGGCCGCTCCTGGCCTGCAGCGTGCTGTTGGCCGTGCTCGAAGCGGTTCTCACCTGGCGTCGGGGCCGGACGGACGGTCGTGCCTTCGATGCCGCGTCGCTCGGTGGTCGGTGCCTGGTCGTCACGGCGCTGGGGGGCATGGTTGCGCTGTGGGGCGGGCATCCCACGGACCGGCCTACCCGATCTCGAGACGCGTCGCCGGTTGCCGTGATGATCGATGTGTCCCCGAGCATGGGCAGCATGGATCTGCCGACGGCTTCGCGTCTCGGCCAGCTCATCGAGGCCGCGTCGGGAGGCGACACCGGCACATCTGTCTTCAACCGCCTGACCAGTGATCGTCCGGTCGTCATCCATGCGGCTGCGGAGGAGATGCGTGTGCTCGGCCGCTATCCAGACGACGTCACGCGAGCCGATCTGCGGAGACTCATTCCTGCGCTGCCGGCGGCCGATGCCAGCCGCTTGGGAGATGCCGTGCTTGCGATGCTCGAGAAGCCGGAATCCGACCGTCCTGCGGCGGTGGTCGTGATGAGCGACGGTGCGCTTACTGGAGGAGCCTCATGGGAGGCCGTGGCAGATAGCGCCGCCCGGCGGGGTGTGCCGCTGGTTGCCGTGCCGAGTGGGAATGATGCGATCCCATCTGCCGATCTGCCGACCGGCTTCCGGTTCACGGCGGCCGCCGCCCCGGCGATCTGCCAGCCTGGCGAGACAGTCACGATTCGTGTGCGGGGGGTGGCGTCAACGAAACGTTTCCGACCGTTGATGCTTCGCGCGGAAGGAGGGGAAGCAAGCCTCGTCGCCGATCCATCGCCAAGAGCATCCGGCTACGACTACGACTGTGCTGCAGGCGTCAGCCTGCCAATCCCCGCTGCTGTTCCGACCGAGTCGACGCACCCACGCGGTCCTGCTCTGCCCGCGACCACTCGCACGCTCACGCTCGCCGTGGGTGATGACAACGATCGTCACGTCGCCACCCTTCCCATCGTGGTGGCTGATGAACCGATTCGTGTCTTGCTCGTCGATCATGGGCCGAGCTACGAGGTTCGCTTTCTTGCGCGGCTGCTTGCCGACGATTCCCGATATGCCGTGACCACGAGGCTGCTGGCAGCCCGCGATATCGAGGCCCTGCGTGCCGAAGCTACCCTGCCGCAGTCGGCCGAGGCCTGGGATGCCTTTGATGTCGTCGTCCTGGGTGATCTGCCGATCGAGACTGCTGAGGCAGATGCAGCGGCGTGGGAGGCGTTGCACGAGGCCGTGATTCGCGAGGGCGTCGGCGTTGCCTGGCTGCCGGGGCGCCGGTGGGCGGAGGCCGACGCCGGGATGGTCGGCTGGCTTCCGGCAGTTCCCGAGGCTGTGTTCATGGACAGCACAGCCGCGTCGCTGCCACGACGGGTACGGCTGCTTCCCGCGGGCCGGGCGACGGGCTGGCTGTCGTTTGCCGATGCGGCTGGTGATTCGACCAGAACGCTCTTCCCACGAACATTCTCGACGCTGCCACCAGTCACGATGCCGCCGCTGGCACGGGTCATCGCCGTGAGCGAGACGGACGCCGGCGATGACCTGCAGCCAGCGATCGTTGTGAGCCAACTGGGGCAGGGGATGGTTGTCGGCCATCTGTGCGAGACATGGCGGTGGCAGGGCGGCGGCGAAGTTCCGACTCGTACTGCCCATGCCCGGTATTGGCTGCACCTGCTTCCCCGTCTGGCGGAGCGGCGTCGGCTCGCCCGGCTGGTGGCGGCGACAGTGGCCGTGCGACCCCTCGATCCGCTGGTGGGCGAGTCGGTTCATGTCGATGTCATGCCGACGCGGCCGACGGCCGATCTCGCCGGCTGGACGCTCGAGGTCGAATCTGCTGATCAATCCCCACGTCGGCTTGGGATCGTGGGAGCGTTGCCCGGCGCAGTCGCCACGCTGCGGCTCGAGGGGCTTGCTGCCGGCCGCCATCGGCTGAGGCTCGTGCCGCCAGCACAGACTGTCGCTCCACCGATGACGGTGACCGAACGTGAGATCGTGGTCAACGAGCGGCACGTGGAGGCTGCCGGCGGGCCGGCTGGCACCGGTCCGCTGCAAGCGGCGATCGAGGCCGGAGGTGGCGCCGTGGTGCCGCTGGATCGGATCGAGATGCTCCCGGATACGATTGCGGCAATGTTCGGTGGGCGGCGGGAACGGGGAGACCGCAGTCCTCACTGGCTGAAGTCCCAGTCTGCCGCCCACCTATTCCTGGTCGCCTTCGTCGCCGCGTGTGCGGTCGCCTGGTGGCCACGGCGGAATTCCACTCTGGTGGAGATGGTGCGGTAATGGGCAGGCACGACTACCAGGACGACCCCGCTGTTGCCAGCGCGACGCTGCGACACAGGCTCGATCGCGCCGTGGTGGTAGCCAAGGCCGCGCGGCTGCTGGGCTGGCTGGGACGGGTGGCAGTTGTCGCCGTCGCGGCTCTTGTCGGCGCGGCGGCAGTCGACACTCTGATCGCGCCGGCAGGGATGCCGAATGGACGTTGGCCGGTGGTCGCCGTCGTGGTCGCGGGGGCGGTCGCGGCCTGGTGGCGGTGGGCGGGGCAGGCCCCCACGCGGCTCGACGTGGCCCGGGCCATCGAGGCGTCGCATGCGGAACTGGGCGAACGAATCTCCCGGGCGGTGGCCTTTCTCGATGTGCCGACGGATGTGAGGCAGGAGCCTCCGCTCACCCACGGCCTCCGTGAGCTTGCCATCGAGGATGCGGCTCGAGCAGGAGGAGTGATTCGTCGCCTTCCTGTGCCGGGGCTCCGGCTCCACGCGGCGTGGGGGGCGGCTGGGAGTGTCGCAGTGATCGCCTGGCTGACATCCACGCGGATGATGCCGCACGATTCGTTGGCGGAGCGGCTTGGGGAGGTGCCGTCACTGGACACGTCGGCAGTCGCACCGGAGGTCGATCATGCGCAAGCGGCAGCGCGGCTCGCAGCCGTGGCGGCGGTCGAGTCGCGGCTGGCGGAGATCCTCGCCCTGCGGTTCGCTGCGGCACCGGGGCAGACGGTTGACTCGCTGCCCGACCAGCAGCAGCGGGATCTCGTGAGACTTGCCGAGATTCACTTCGAGTCGCTGCGTGCCGTACACCGCATCCGCTCGGAGTTGGCCACGCAGGACACTGCTGCGGCGCAGGCAGCGGTGCAGCAACTGGGGCCGCTCGATGATGCTTCCACAGACACCATCGGACGCGTCATCACCGCCAATCGTCTTGCCACGGCGGCGGCCGGCGCCAAGCAGTATGCCGACACGCTGACCGCGGTTGTCCGGTTGCTTGGTGGGGAAGAAATGCGCGGCGATGTCGCGATGCCACACCTGCCGCCTCGAGAAGTCGTCCGCGTCCGTCGCGCGGAGGCGACGCTTGCGGATATCGTGCAGCGGCCGCTCGATGGCCGGCAGGATGCGGCTGGGCGTCGAACAGTGATGGCAAAGTCTCGTCAGGAGGCAGATCACGATTCACGACCCGCCGAAGCGGGGCGATCGGCGGGGCCAGGCAGCGCGGGGCCGGCCGGTGACGTGACGGAGGCTCCAACCTCCGAGCCGCGGTTTGCCGCCGGCGATGCCGACATCACCCGCCCGCTCGACGAGGCCGCTTCGCCACAGACCCGCGTCTGGAGTCTCTTGCCCGCGGCCTCACGTCCCTTTGCAAGGAGTGGGGCTGAACCGGATGTGCCTGCCGACTATCGGGCTGCGGTCGATCTCTATTATCAGCTGGTGCTCGAGTCGCTCCCGAGCGAGCCGGCGGGAAGGCGGTCACCATGATGCGGAAGGCGATACTCGTGGGAGACAGCGTGTGCGGTCTGCGTGGTTGTATCGTGGCGTGCGCTGCTCTGGTGACGCTGGTCGGTCGGGGTGAAGAGCCGGCGTCGGCATCGCGAGCGCGGGAGGCCGCCGCACGAGGCCGGGCGTGGCTGGTGGCAGCTCAGGCGGCCGATGGCTCGTGGGGCTCGGGCTTGTTTCGAGAAAGTGTGGCGGTCACGGCGCAGGGCGTGATGGCGCTCGTGGCTGGAGGCAGCACGCCCGCCAGTGGCGAGCATGCCGCGGCGGTGGCTCGTGGCGTCGACTTCTGTTTGCGGTCCGCCGCCGCCGACGGTCTGATCGCCGGCCGCGAGCAGGCTGCCCACGGGCCGATGTACGGTCATGCCTACGCCACGCTGGCCTTGGCCGAAGTGTACGGAGAAACGGCCCGCGACGAG
>JBIKNV010000105.1:0-7864 GCA_044358475.1 Pirellulales bacterium
AGCAGAATCCGTGACAGAGGGTGGAGGGTCAGGACCAGGGCAAATACCTCTCCCTGCCGCCGTGCAAACGGTGTGAAAGCCACGGCGAGCCAGGCAAGCAGCGCCGCATCGATCGCGGCATACAGCTGCGCAGGATGCACCGGCAGACTCCACGAGACCGGCTCGTTGGCCGCCGGTGGCGGCAGCAGGCCCCGCTGCACCTGATCGATCCATGGGGGACTCTCCGGCGGAAACCGCACGGCCCACGGCAAGTCACAGGGACCGCCATAGCAGCAGCCGTTGAGAAAGCAGCCGATCCGGCCCACCGCCAAGCCGACAAGCATCCCGGGGACGATACAGTCGGCCAGCCGCAACAGCGGCAGCCCACGCCGCTTCGCAAACCACCAGGCGGCGATGCCCGCGGCAGGCAGCGATCCAAACACCACGAGTCCACCGGCCGGGATGTTGATCACATCGAGAAGTCCATCGCGCAGCGGACGGCCCGGCGGAAAAAACGTCTCGTGATACTCGATCACGTAGAAGAGCCGCGCGCCAACGATGCCCGCCAGGAAGATTTCCATCCCCAGGGCGAGGATCGTGTCGGCATCGAGGCCCATCCGGCGGCCGCGGGCGATCGAGAGCCAGATGCCAGCCGCGGCGGCCAGTAGAAGCATCACGCCGTAGCCACGGATCGGCACCCCCTGCCCGTCGTCGAGCGTCGGAAGCACGATCGCTACGAGCACCGCCGCCACGAGCAGCGGTCCGCCGAGCAGCGACACCGCGGCCCGCCAGCCCTGTCGTGCAGCAGTCGTCGCCAGGAGCACCGCCCCGAGAGCCACGACCACCGCCAACAGGATGCCGAATCCAAAGAGGGGCAGGGATCCTGCACCGAAGGAGATCCGCGACGGAATGTGGAAGAGCGTGGTGAGCATCAGCGAGCCGCACGGGCGGACAGGAGTCGGTTATCGATCAGTCGCGTCGATCCCAGGCGGCCGGCTACGAGGGCGATCGAGTCGGCATCCCGTCTCGGGGCAGTAAGCGACTCCGCGTCGACGACAGCTGCGTAGTCGATCGTGATGCCCCGCCGCTCCAAAGTCTCGCGCATGGCTGCCTCGATCTCGGTGACCGTCGCGCCAGATCGCCAGCATTCCTCGGCTCGCATCAAGGACTCGGCGAGTGCCACCGCGCGGGCGCGCTCGGCGACGGAGAGATACGCATTGCGGGAACTCATCGCCAGTCCATCCGGCTCGCGGACGGTTGGGCAGACCACGATCTCGATCGGCACCGCGAGGTCGCGCACCATGCGCATGACGACCCGCGTCTGCTGCCAGTCCTTGGCCCCGAAGTAGGCGGCCTGAGACGGCACCATCTGAAACAGTGTGAGGACAACCGTGGCGACACCCGCAAAGTGGCCGGGCCGGATGACGCCCTCGAACGGCGCAGCCGGACCCGAGACCACCACCTGCGTCGCATTCCCTGGCGGATACACGGCCGCCATGTCGGGGGCGAAGACCCAGGCGACCCGATGCGGCTCAAGGAGGCGGCAGTCGGCATGAAGCGCCCGCGGATAGCGGTCAAAATCTTCGTGCGGCCCAAACTGGGTCGGATTCACGAAAATCGACACCGCCACGTCGTCGCAATCCATGCCGGCCCGTTCCACCAGGCTGACATGCCCGGCATGCAGGGCTCCCATCGTGGGGACGAACCCGACCCGCCGGCCAGCTCCACGGGCGGCCAGCACCCGCTCCCGCATCACGGCCGGGTCCCGAATGAGTTCGGCCATCACTCACACCATCGCTTCCACGGCTGCCACGGCGTCGGTTGCCGCCCGGCGCGGATCAGTGGCATCGATGAAGACAATGGCCTTCGCCTTGAGAGGCGATCGATACTCCGGGTCTCGGACCGCAGCGATCAGGCTCTCCTGGAGCCTCGCCTGTCGAGCATCGGCGGCGAGATTCGTGGCGGGTGCCACCAAGACGAGCAGCGCGTGCGGGGCGATCGACTCGGCCACCACCCGGGCAAACTGCGTTTCAAATCGGGACAGTGGCTCTGCTGTGAGCGCGTGCCGCGCCGCGACGAGGAGCGTTTCCAGCCAAAAGTCGGCGACGACGCCGTGGGCCGATGCGTCGCAATCAATCTCTTCCAGCGCCGCCCGCCACGCCGAGAGCGTGTTGCACCACTCCGGGGCCGGGGCGTCGGCGGCTGGCAGCGGCCGGGGGGCGGCCACGAAGCAGCCGAGGGACGATTCGCTCACGGCACGCGCCACATCCGCCGCACCTGTGGCCGGCACGCCGACCACCGCCACGTGTGGCCGCGGCGACGAGATGCTCGCCAACATCTCGTCGAGCGTGCAGGCGGCCAGCGGGTGCAACGCATCACCCGCGATCTCCACGCACGGCTCGAGCACGAATCGACGGGTCGACATCCGCGGGTGGGGCAGCGTGAGACAATCGGTATCAAGCACGAGGTCGTCGTAGAGCAGGAGATCGAGATCGACGGTCCGCGAGCCCCAGCGTTCCTCACGGTTGCGGTGGAGCGTGTTCTCCACGGCGGTGAGCATGGAGAGCACTTCCTGCGGTGGCAGGTCGGTCTCGATGAGACAGGCCCCGTTGAGAAAGGCATCCTGCCCGGGTGGCCCGCCGACCGGCACCGTCTCCCGAAACCGACTCACGCCGACCAGCGTCACGCCCGGCATGAATCGCATCAGTTCGATCGCGCGATCGAGTTGCTGCCGCCGGCGGCCGAGGTTCGAACCGCATCCGATGAGGCATCGTGCCATGACCATTCCCGCGCGGCAGCATTGCCGATGCGGAATTGTACCTGTCCCGAGGGCCGGTCCGGCAAGCGGCCCTCGAAAAACCGAGCCCTCCAGGCATTCGAAGGCGGGGGGGACATCCAGGCCACGACCAAGGTCGCCGACTGTCGATCCCTCCAGTCGTCGCCCCCCAAGATCTTCGAAATCAGTTCATCGAATCCGGGATTTCGAAACCTCGGTTTCGAAATCACAGGTGTATTGCAGACACTCCTTCGCAAGACAGACTGACGAATCCCACGCGAGTCATCCGTGTATGCGTTCTCGGAGTGATCGCGGCCCACAACTCATCGCGGTTCATCAAAGCTGTGGCGTCATTCTGTGATCGTTGCCAATGTTGTCAAGGACGCGCGCGAGGGGAACCAGCAACGCGCGGCACGGCGATCGTTCTTTCCCGTTAAAACCCGCCATCGCATCCTCGGAAAAATTTTTTGCCAGCAGCGCATGCAGTCCGCGAGACGAACCGTCATGATGAGACCGACACTGCGATGAGACGAGGGGGCCGCGAAAGGCCCACAAATCCGAGCACAAATCACCGGTCTCTGGCAGACTGCTCTGCGGCAACGTGCTCCGCGAACGATGTTCACGGCTTTCGGGTATGAACGAATTTTTTTCCAGTCCGGAGGAAGATCCTGATTTTTCCGTCGATTCCTCGACGGGTCTTGACGCTGGTGAAGAAGGACTTTCAGCGGCGGTCCCCGCGGCTGTCGACTCGCCTGCCGATGCGCCGGCCGACGACACGTATTGGTCCATTTCGCGAACACCCCTCACGAGCCTCGTTTTCTCGTTGCCGCTGGTGCTGGCCTACGAAGGAGGTGTGTTGCTGTTGGGCCACGGCACCCCGCGAAACGGCGCTGATGTGTGGCTGCGGCAACTGCTCGACCTGCTGGGGTTCGGTGCCTACTTTCTGCTTCCACTCCTCACCGTGGTGGGCCTGCTGGCCTGGCATCACGTGGCCCACGACCGGTGGCACTTCAGCGCGGGCGTGCTGCTGGGAATGGCGGCGGAAAGCCTGCTGTGGGCGTTTCTGCTGATCGGGATCGCCCGCCTGCAGGAGAGCCTCTGGCCGCTGGCCGTCGACCAAGGCCCCGTGGCGGGCCTCCTGGCCCGGTTCGTGGGCTTTTGCGGGGCTGGGCTCTACGAGGAAGTGCTCTTCCGACTCCTGTTGCTGCCAGCGGTGATCTGGCTGTTGGAGCGGTGGGGGCAGACGCGACTTTCGGCTGCCTCATGGGGCGTTCTGCTCACCAGCCTCGTGTTCAGCGGCGCGCACTATGTCGGCCCGCTGGGCGACACGTTCACTCTCTACAGTTTTACCTTTCGCACGCTGGCAGGCCTGTTTTTTTCACTCGTGTTCCTGGCCCGTGGTTTTGGGATCGCCGCCGGCGCACACGCCGCCTACGACCTGCTGGTGGGACTCGCGTAGAATGCCTGTGGCATGCGCAGCTTTTGTCCGTTTCCTTGGAGATTTTTATACTTGGACCGTTCGAGATGGTGCACAATGTCACCGCCGATGCCGTTCACGAGTGGTGTGGAGTTTTGTTTTGCTCTCGGTCCGACCCAAAGTCACTGATCTGGTTTTTCAGCTCTACGGACGGGCGCTCCACCCTGAGCTTTTCGAGATTCACGCCAGCCGCAGCATTGACCGCGGCGGCTATTCTGCGGCGGTTTCGATCACGACGACGGGCCACGTGATCACCTGGCGAAAAGACGGCCTCACGCTGACGGAGATCGCGACCGCAGCCAGTGAGCCATTGCCTCAGAAGCGGCGGCTGATCTCCCATCGCCTGGCCGGCGACCATTCCGATCGGATGGAATGCCGCGGCGGCATCGCGTACCAGACCTGTTTCCAGCTCGAGTCGATCGATCCCGACGTGTTTTGGGGATTCCAACAGGAGTTGGTCGTGGAAGGATCGAAGCAGGGGCTGCTGCACCGGTTCGAGTCGGGAGGCCGCATGGCTCTGGGTGCGGTGAGTCTGATCACGCTCGAGACACGGGCCCGGAGCCTGCTTATACAATGCTTTCACACGTTTCCTGATGACCTGTCGGTAGTGAAGACCCAGTCGCTCTTTGAATGCCCCTCGTCCAACGAGGCGGCCTGAAGAGCGTTGAGGGGAACGCTCCCGACGCACCCGCTTTCCGCCGCAGAGGATGCCGCCCATGCCCAGACCGCAGCCCGCCGCCGCCCCGCCGTCTGCCGCCCGGCGCAGTCGCGTGCTGATCGCCGATGACAACGAGCCGAATCGAGAACTCCTCGAGGCCTACCTGGCCGATCTTGTCTGCGAGATCGCCACCGCGGTCGACGGTGCCGACACGCTCGACAAAGTGGCCTCGTTTCAGCCCGATGTGATCCTGCTCGACGTGATGATGCCGAAGCTGTCAGGCTTCGAGGTCTGCCAGCGGCTCAAGGGCGATCCGGGTACCAGCCCGATCATGATCCTGATGGTGACGGCCCTCGGCGAACTCGGCGACATCGAGCGAGCTGTGGAGGCCGGCACCGATGACTTTCTCTCCAAGCCCGTGAACCGCGTGGAACTGGTCAAGCGGGTGGAGAACATGCTCAAGCTGCGGCACGTCAGCGACGAACTGGAGCGGCTGCGGAGCTACATCAGCACGATGGACGACGACCAACCGCCACGGTAGCGATCACCTTCGCAGGCCAACGTGCTCGAGCACACGGACCGTGGCGGGGGATTTGTTAAGCACGTAGAAGTGAATCCCCGGCACGCCGCCGGCGATCAGCTCCTCCACCTGACGGGCCGCGAAGGTGACGCCCGCCTCGAATTGAGCCCCCTCGTCGGTGCCGGCCGCCTCGAAGGCCTGCGTAAACGCCTCGGGCAGCCGCGCCTTACAGAGGCTCGCGATGCGACGAATCTGCGCGTAGTTGGTGACGGGCATCACACCCGGCACGATCGGGGCCGTGATCCCCAGGGCTGCGCAGCGATCGCGAAACCGAAAGAGGTCGTCGTTGTCGTAGAAGAGCTGCGTGACCACCACTTCGCCGCCGGCGTCACATTTCCGCTTGAGGTTGTCGAGGTCGGCTGCAGGACTCACGGCCTCCTGGTGGGTTTCGGGATAGCCCGCTACGAGAAGGCCAAACCCGGGAAACTCGTCGCGGATAAGCGTCACCAGTTCGGACGCATAGCGGAGGCCGCCGGCTACCGGCGTGAAGGATGTCTCGCCCTTTGGTGGATCACCGCGCAGGGCGACGATCGCCGCCACGCCCAGGCTGGCAGCGTCGTGAAGGTAGTCGCGGAGCTCATCCACGGAACTGCCCACGCAGGTGAGGTGGCTGGCCACGGGGATGTCATGGCGGGCGCGCAGCCCATTCAGCACATCGAGCGTGGTGCCGCGAGTTGATCCGCCGGCGCCATACGTGCAGGTAATCAGGGCGGGCTCGAAGGCCGTCAGGTCGTCGACCGTCCGCCACATGGCCGCCTCCGACTCAGGGTTCCTGGGCGGAAAGAGTTCGAAGGACAGGCCGAAGCGGCCCGCGAGGTAGGCATCTTTGATGGACATGACCGTATTGTAGGAGAGGTCGTCAGCCTGTCACGATCAATCAGACCGGACCTACTGCCGCGAGCAATTCGCGGTCGGCCGGCAGCATGCCGAGGCCGCGCCGCGCCATCATCCGCTCAAGCACGGTGGCCGCCTGCACGGCGGTGGTCACGCTCCCGTCCGGACCACCCACAAGCTGATTGTGAAACGCCGCCACGATGTCGGGCACGGTGCCACCGACCGTTGCCGCGGCGCCGACGCGGGCACCGCACGGCAACGACGTGTTGATGGCCGTCTTGGCAAGATCGCCAACCATCGCCCCCAGAAACTGGCGGCCGGTGTCGACGGTGTCGGCAGGATGCCTGAGCCGAACGGTGCCGTAACTCACTTTCAGGTTGGCGGTGATCGTGCCGGCCGCGAGGTTCACCCAGCTGCCGAGGTGGCTGTGGCCCAGGTAGCCGTCATGTGGCTTGTTGGAGAAGGGCTCCATCACGCTGGCCTCGATCTCGCCCCCCACGCGACAGTCGGCCCCGATCGTGGTCGCCTCGCGGATCCATGCATGCGGATTGACACGAGCCCCGTGGCCGACGAACACCGGGCCATCGAGGCAGACGAAGGGGCCGATCGTGGCGCCAGACTCCACGACGATCGGCCCGCGGCGGATGGCGATCGGTTCGTGCAGCGTCACGTCGGCGGCAACGAAGAGCCCCGGCTGCACCTCCTGGTAGCGACCGCTGTCGATCAACATCGCCAGGAGGCCGGGCATGGCCCATTCGTGGGCGGTCACGATGTCGTGCGGCTCGTGGAGCAACTCCAGGCCGCAGTCGAACGTACCGAGTCCAAGCGCGGCGATGGCCTCGGGAGAACCGGTATCGATGAGGTGCCGCAGGGCAGCATCATCGGCGCCGGCTCCGTCAGCCGTGCGATGGACGATGGCGGCGGCGATCGTGTCGCCGTCGAGCACGATGCCACGGTGGCCGGCTTCCACCAGGCTGCGGATGGCCACGATGGTCGCTCGACTAGGAACCACGCGGGCATTGACGATGACGGTGAGGGCCCCGTGACGGGACATGAGTGGCTCATCAGCGGGGGGCACGGCGAGAACGCCCCACAGCGTCACGCGGCTGTCGGCGATGGCGGTCAGGTGTCGGGCAAGCGGGGGCCGCACGACACGAAGGACGCTGCCAATGTGGCTGAGCGTCTGGCAGAGGGTTTGGGCCCCGATCGTGATGTCGCAGGCGGGACGGAGGCTCGTGAGGGGCCAGAGTCGATCGACGCCGACATCTTCGAAAACGATCACTTGCATGCAGAAGGTCCTCGCCGGAGGCGGTGGGCGAAAACCCTACCATGAGTGATTGCCCGGCGTGGAGGCCAGTGCTGGCAAAACGTCGCCGGGGGGCGTAGTCTCTCGAAGGAGCGAGCCTTTGTCACGAGCCGGAGTGGCGGAATGGCAGACGCGACGGACTCAAAATCCGTTGCCCGCAAGGGCGTGTGGGTTCAAGTCCCACCTCCGGCATTTGTAGAAAGCAAGGCAGATCGGGACCGGGCAGCGTCAGCCGTGGAGTAGCCAGCGGGCTT
>JBIKNV010000241.1:0-4831 GCA_044358475.1 Pirellulales bacterium
GCAAGCCCGGTGGACTGCAGTGCAATCGGTGCCGGTTTCCTCGTCAGCCCGCCGGCTCGCGCCTGGCGGCTGAATGGGGAATGGGTTTGCGCCTGGCGGCTGAATGGGGAATGGGTTTGCGCCTGGCGGCTGAATGGGGAATGGGCTCGCGCCTGGCGGCTTACCGGGGAATGCCTGCGGAACGGGCCTCCGGCGGGGGCTCCTTCGTCAGGCGGATCACAAACTCGTTTGGCACCTCCTTCTGCACGGTCACGAAGAGCCCCGACGTGGTCGTGTCGGCAAACCGTTCGGGGAGGGCGCTGACCATTTCCGGCTCCCCAGGAAAGCCGGGAAATTCCGGCCCGCCCTCGTAGGCCGTTCCCTCGACGATGCGGCCCGTCGGCACCATCTTCTGCACGGTAATCTGATGCCGCCCCGCCGCGGCCCCGTAGCCGTCATTGAATGTCCGCAGCCAAAAGCGGCCTTCCGCGTCGGTGCTTCCCACGGCGGAGTAGGAGTGCCCGGTGGCCTCGACCGTTGTGTGAAACACAACGATCGCATCCACCACCGGCTCCCCCTCGTACAGCACCCGACCGCTGGCCGGGTAGGTCTCGGGCCGTACCCGCCGCCAGTAGTCGTCCTCTTGCTTCGGCTGCAAACGGGCCAGCATCGGCATGCCAAACATGATCAGAAGCGCGATCACCGCAGCAAGAGGCAGGTGCGCGAAGCGGGAGTCTTTCATAGAGCCCGGGCAAGGAAATCAATGACTCAGAGAGCGGACTTCCCCAGTGTGAGGCATAACGGCCCGTCGCTCAAGAAGGGGACGCGTGCTCACACAAAATTTTAGCACGTCCCGCCTCTGGCGTCGCCGACTGGGCGACGGACATTCTCCCACAACGATCCGGTCAGGGTCCTTACTTGAGCTGCTTGAGGTAGGCCACGACATCGAGGAACTCGTTGGGAGACAGGGTCGCCGCCAATCCCTCCGGCATGCTGCTCTGCCGCAATTTCGCCCGCTCGTCGATCTCGGCCACCGGAATCGCCTTGGTCGCCTTGCCGTCGAAGATGACAACTTCTTCGGGCGTCTCCTTGACGAGCAGTCCCGTGATGCTGCGGCCATCATCGGTGACGATCACCGTGGAGAGGTACTTCTCATCGATCTCGGCATTTGGGTCGATGATCGACTCGATGATCTTGTAGGGAGTGAGTCGCTTGCCCACCTGGGTCATGTCGGGCCCGAAATCCGCCCCCTCGCTCCCCACCTTATGGCAATTGATGCAGACGCGACGAAACACCTGCCTGCCACTTTCCGGGCTCCCCCCCTTGATATCGGCCAGCGCCGTCATCGCCTTGTTCCGCTCCTCATCCGAGCGGGGATCCTTGCTGATGAGCACCGCCAGGTGTGGCTGAATCTCGGCCGCCTTCTTGTCGAGGCCAAGCACACTCTCGAGGATCTTCGCTGCGGGGGATCCCTTGGCAACGAATGTGCCCGCCTCGTAGGCCGCCTTCCAGACGGGGATGTGGGCGCCCAGGGCCGCGTCACACGTGTAGGCCACGTAGCGATCCTCTGGCTCGATGTTGGCGGCCGCCACGACGGCTCCCATCGAGTCCGACGTGCCAAAGAAGCTCAGTCCTCGCACCGCCTCGGTCCGCACCCGCGGATGCGGATCCTTCGCCTGGGCGATGAGCTTCTGCTCGGCCCCGGTGAGCCGCTCCCGCTCATCGGCAAGCACGCGGGTGGCCGCCGCCCGTGCGTCCGGCGTCTTCGCGGCGAGCAGCTCCACGAGCAGCGATTCATCGACGGCATGAAACGCCTGCTGCAGCCAGAGCTGCTCTGTCTTCAGCCGGTCGATCGCAGGATCAGACCCATTGCGGGCCACCCAAGCCTTCGCCTCCGCCAGCACCTCCGCCTGTGGTCGCGACTGCAGGTCGGCGCGGACCCGGTAGCGGGTCCGCCACTCCGGTGCCTTCAGCTGCTCGAGCACCTCGGCCGTCGACGTGCCGGCCTGTGTCTGCGGCTCGAGGAGTGGCTTCTTCGTGTACACGAGCCGATAGATCCGCCCATGCTTCTTGTCGCGATGGGGATCCCGCTGACTGTATTGCATGTGGCCGATCAGCGGATTGGCCCAGTCGCCAAACCAGAGCGCCCCGTCGGGGCCGATCTGCGGGTCGACCGGCCGAAAATGCTTGTCGGTGCTCTTGATGAGATCAAAGGGCGTGTCTTTATTCGCGGGGTCGTGTCGCACACGCACCCCTTTGTAGCCGGCGCCGTCGTCGGAAATTTTCCAGCGGGGCATGCCGTTGGTGTTGATCACGCAGGCGTAGATGAATTCATCCTGCACCTCGTCGGGGAACTGACGGGTCCGCAGGTACTCGCTGCCGACCACGGGCCGCATCCGCTCGGTGTCGAAGACCGGGTTCATGCCCTTGCGGCCGCCGTACTGGGCGCCGGAGAGGGGCGTGTCCCAGTGCTGGCTGGCGCCGGTGCCGTCGCCACTGATGCCCTGCCCCCATTCGTTGAAAACGTAGCACCAGCCATTGCCATAGCCGGGCGTTTTGAAATGGCGGATCTTCCAGGTCCGCGGATCGAGCACGTAGGCGCCAGAGGCGCCGAAGTTGCGAAACGGTCCCCACGGCGTCTCGAGCGCCGTGCTCATCGCCACACCCTCGAGCATGTGCAGTAGGCCCCCAGGGCTCGCCTCGAACGCCCCGGCCGTGTGGTGCGTGTCTTCCGTGGCGAACCCGTCGAGCACATGCACGACGAGATCGGCCTTGTCGTTGCCATCGGTGTCTTTGAGCCACAGCATCCGCGGCTGGTCCATCACCAGCACACCGCCGTTGAAGAATTGAAAGCCCGTCGGGCAATGGAGCTTGTCGTAGAAGACCGTACTCTTGTCGGCCTTCTCGTCGCCGTCAGTGTCTTCGAGGATCACGAGCTTGTCCTGCGGCGGCGGATCGCCGGGCAGCCACTGCGGATAACTTGGCATCGTGGAGACCCACAATCGTCCCTGAGAATCAAACGCCATCTGCACCGGATTGGCGATCTCGGGAAACTTCGCTTCATCGGCGAAGAGCCGGATCTCGAAGCCCTCGGGCACGGTGCAGGTCTTGATCAGTTGCTCGGGCGGCAGAATCACCGGGCCGCCTTCGGGATTTTCACTGTAGGCCTGCCGTGGCTCGCCAAACCGGGTCTCCGGCGTGAAGAGATCGCCGGTACCAGAATCGTCAGGCACCGCCGACACGGGCTTCCCGGCGGCGAGGTCCCAGATCCGGCCGTCGCGGACCGCCGCCATTTTGCGGATCTTCACGTACTCTCGGGGAAACGTCTCCGTGTCCCAGGTGCGGCGGCCGCCGTAGACATACCAGCCGTTGACCATCCGATAGTCCTGCATATGCACCCATGACTTGTCGTTGACCGCCGCCTTGAGCGAGGCAAACGCCGAATCGTTCAGCTGATTCGACGGCGAGCCAAACAGCGCCCGGTCGAGCGCTTCGCCAACGACGCGGTCCCCCGCCTCGTTCACATGACAGCCGTTGATCGTGTGCTGCATGCCGGGCTGGGCAGTAAATGCCTCGCGCGTGGCGTCGAACAGGTCGACGAACGCGATCCCCCGCGCAGCCGCGACCTCGCGAGCGGCATCGCGGTAGGCTGCGAGGTTTGCGTTCTGCGGGTCGGCATCCGGCAGCAGGGGATCACCCGTCGACTCCACGGCGATCGGTGACACGATCACGAACCGCGGCGCCGCCTTCGTGTCGTCGCGAGGATAGGTCTTGGCCAGATCATTGAGGAGATTGCCGTAGTCGGCCTTGAACTTCGCCACACCGGCTGGCCCGGCGAACGACTCATTGAATCCGAAGAACAAGAGATACGTGTCGGCCCCGAAGGCGGCGACCGGATCATCGAGCTTCGTGTAGTCGCTGGCCCGTTGCCGGTTGGCCACCTCGTCTGCCGGACGGGCGAAGTTGCGAAACACGAGCTTCTTGCCAGGAACCCGCTGATGAAGCAGCGACTCAAAGTGGCCGAATAGGTTCATCCGCTCGGCCGTTGCGTTGCCGAGCACCGCGATCCGTTCGCCGTCGATGAATTCCAGCGGCAGGCGGCTGGGGGGCAAAGCCGGCCGTGCGGGCCGCGGCGGAATGGCGAGCATCTCGCGGGCAGTCTTCAGGGGGTCGGTCGCTGCCGCCTCGGGCTTCTTTTCGTTGCCGAAGGCGGTCCAGGTCAGCCCCGTCAGGCCGATCGCCACAACGGCAGCCGCGGTCCACTGCGCAAGTCGCATGATGCACGCTCCATGAGAAAATCACCTGCACCCGACAGCAGGCGTCACCATCTCAGGATACACGCCCGAGGGGCGTTCTTCCGCCGCTGGCTGCTACGCCAGCAGGTCGTGGACCACGCGGGCGTGCTCCACGCCTGTCAGCCGTTGATCAAGCCCGAGATACCGGTAGGTAAACCGCTCGTGATCGAAACCGAGCAGGTGCATGACAGTGGCGTGGAAATCCCGAATGTGCACCGGGTCCTTCACGACGTTGTACGAAAAATCATCGGTCTCACCGTGGATCATGCCCCCCTTTGCCCCTCCACCAGCCATCCACATCGTGAAGCAGCGGGGATGATGGTCGCGACCATAATTTTCCTTGGAGAGGCCGCCCTGTGAGTAGATCGTGCGGCCGAATTCACCCCCCCAGACGATGAGCGTCTCGTCGAGCAGGCCGCGGGCCTTGAGGTCGCTCATCAGGCCGTAGCAGGCCTGGTCGATGTCGCGGCACTGGTTGGGCAGCCGGCCGGCGACGTCCGCGTGGGTATCCCAGTGGTTCAGGTAGAGCTGCACGAACCGCACGCCCCGCTCCACCA
>JBIKNV010000341.1:0-3739 GCA_044358475.1 Pirellulales bacterium
TACGGCATGCACGTGGCCGAGGTAGTTGACCGCCATCAGGCGGCCAAACTCGGCGAGATCGGTGTCGAGAAACGCGGCGGCGCGGGCATAGCCCGATCCACACACGAGCACATCGAGCCCGCCGAGCTGGTTCAGAATCCGGTCCCGTGCGACCATCATTGCCGCGGGCCGGCAGACATCGAGTTCGACCGCATCGTGCGGCGCCGAACTGGTTGCTGCAAGGGCCGCCTTGCCGTCGGCCAAGTCGGACAGACTGCGGGCGGCGATGCAGACGGTCGCACCGCGGTGGGCCAGTTGCAGGGCGAGGGCCCGCCCGATGCCGCGGCTGCCGCCAATGACAAGCACCCGCTTGCCGGAGAAAAATGGCATGGAACACCTTTTCGAGGCGGGGTGTTCCATGCCCCTTGCTGCACCGCGCGTGGCTGCGCGGCCAAACGTGTCGCCTGAGCGGACAACGACTCGACTCTACTCTCAGCCGCCTCCCGACGCCAATCGGGCGGCGACATCGGGAAAAATCACTCGAAACGCGAGCCAGGCCATGACGAACGTGAGAAAAAGATTGAAGGCCTGCCCGCAGACGTAGAGGGCGACCGGCTTCCATGAACCCATTGCGGCTGCGAGCCGGCGCACTTCGGTCTCCAGGCCGATGCTGACGAAGCCCAGGCAGAAGCACCACGACTGCATCATCTTCACGGGTCCCTTGAGCATCGTCGCCACGGCGACGTCCCGACCCTCCGGCCCGCTCGAGGCGAGCAAGGTGAACAGAGCCGAGGCACCGATAAAGCCGAAGACGAACTTGGGCATCCGCCGCCAGATCTCCGCCAGCATGCTGCCGGCTGACAAGGTCGCGGCGGGCCGCGCTGCGCCGGAGGTATCTCCCTCGTCTTCCGTCCGAGCCCACCAGGCGGCCACGGCGAGCGAGATCACGCCGATCAGCACGTTTTGAATGAGTTTCACCGAGGCCGCGACGTCGCGAGCGACAGGGCCCACCAGCTCGCCTGCCGCCACGACGGCACCGGTGGAGTCCACCGTGCCGCCGATCCAGGCCCCGGCAAGCACCTGATCGAGCCCCATTACCTCGATCGCCATCGGGAGGGCAAACATCATGATCACCGTGAAGGCCAGCGAGATGCCGATGGCGATCGAGAGTTCTTCCTTCTTGGCGCGGCAGGCTGCTGCCGTCGCCACCGCCGCCGACACGCCGCACACGCTCATGTCAGCCGAAAGCACGAGATTCAGCGAACGCGACTCGATCTTCAGCACCCGTTGCCCAAAAAGGTAGGTGGCAACGAGCACGATCGGTGTCGTGACCCAGGAGATGAGAATCCCGGGCGGACCGAGCTTCATCAGGGTGCCGAAGAGCAGGCTGGCCCCCATCAGGACCAACCCCGTCTTGATGTAGAGTTCGCCGCGCAGAGCCGGTTTGAGCCAGGCCGGCGTGCCGATCACGTTGCTGATGAAAAGGCCGCCGGCAAACGCCCACAACACATACTCGAGTTGCAGGAGCTTGTTCAGCGATTGCCCGTTGACGAGCCACGCGAGCGTGGCCAGAGCCACCAGCCCCACGACGGCCGGCACACTGCGGGCCGGGGGCACGCCCACACCCGCCAGGGCGACTGCCAACACCAGGGTGCAGCCTGCCATCGTCACAGCCACTGCAGCGGCCCGGCTCGGCCCACCCGGCTCACTCGGGCCGCTGAAGGCCCGGAATGGATCGGTGGACCAGCCGCCCGGCGTGGCGAGCCACGGCGTGAGCAGGTTGCGAAACGCAGGCTGACCCGGTTCCGCCGTCGCACCGCTGAGCGGCACAGTGCACCACCAGGCGGCGGCCAACAGGCCGGCCGCCACCAGCATCGCCCATGCATCATCGCTTCGCCACCAGGATCCCGTCGTCGTTTCACTCACGTCATTCCCCTCACATCCTGATCATCCCAGGCATCAATCACCGCGCAGCCGCAGCAGTCGCTCCACACGTTGACAGTCGTCCGCATCATGTCGAGGACGCGATCAACCGCCAAGATGACTCCCTGCGACTCCATCGGAAGCCCGACTGCCTGCAGGATGATCGCCATCATGACGAGGCCGGCGTGGGGAATGCCCGCGGCGCCCACGCTGGCCACGAGGGCCGTCACGCAGACCACCACCTGCTGCACCAGGGGAAGGTTTTCACCGAAGTGCAACTGTGCGATGAACATCACCGCAACGGCCTCGTAGAGCGCCGTGCCATCCATGTTGATCGTAGCGCCGAGTGGCAGCACGAACGAGGCGGTGCGATTGCGGATGCCGGCACGGCGCTCCGCACAGGAGAGCGTCAGTGGCAGCGTGCCATTGCTCGAGGCGCTGGAAAACGCCGTCAGCAGGGCGGGGGACATTGCCCGTGCGAAGGCCAGCGGGCTCCGCCGGGCCAGCAGCCAGACAAGCGCCGGCAGGGTGATTGCCGCATGAACGACGAGACCGATCGCTACGGCGAGCATGTACCAGGCCAGCGACCAAAACACGCTGATCCCTTGGGTGGCCGTGACGGAGGCGACGAGGCAAAAGACCCCCACCGGCGCAAGCCGAATGATGGCAGTCGTCATCGCCATCATGACGGCAAAGCCTGTCTCGGCCGCACGGCGGACAGCGGCCGCCACCTCACCGCCCACGAGCATGGCAAAGATCGAGAAGGAAATCGTGAAGGCGATGATGGAGAGGAAATTGGGTTCGACAAGGGCAGCGAACGGGTTTTCTGGGATCATCGCCTCCACTTGCGAAAAGAGCACGTCGCCGAGCCCCCGCGCTGCAGCTGGGTCGGCGGCGTGACCTCCCGCCGCGGTGTCCACGGCCTGACCGGCCGCGGCCGCAGCCTCCGGTAGCCCGCCGCCCCGGAGACCGGGCCGCACGATGTTCACCACGACCAGGCCGGTGACGATGGCCAGCACACTCGTCACGAAGTAGTAGCCCATCGTGTGGGAAAACATCCGCCCCAGGTTGGTGGTGCCGCCGAGGCCGAGCACGCCGCTGGCCAACGACGTGATGATGAGCGGCACAGCCACCATCTTGAGCAGCCGGAGAAAGAGGCTGCCAAGTCGGCGAAACCGCTCCCCCCACACGCGGGCCGGACTGCGACCCCGGACCTCGTAGAGTGTGGATAGTGCCGGCTCCTGACGGCTGAACTCGGACCAGCCGTCAAACACCACCGCCGCCCCCGCTCCGGCCGGGGCCTCGCCGGCTCCCCTGATCACGAAGACTCTCTCCGCGCCATCCGCCATCCGCTGGCGAATTGATGTCTGGTCAGCTGAGTCCTCGATGCTGACCGCCTGTACGGCGGCGGGAAGCCCATCTTTGATCACGACGTTCGAGCGTCCCGCACCGACATTGAGTCCGACGCCGATCACCGCCCCGGCCAGCATGCCGATGAGAATCTGCCAGTGGAGGGCGAGTTTGACGATTCGATTCATTCGACTGCACGTCCGTCATCAGACGCAGTGTTTTGCGAGCAAACCAGCTCGAAAGCGTTGCCAATCGACCGAAATCGTGCAACTCTGCTGGTAACGTCGCATTGCCAACCAGCCGGGACGGTGGTAGGGTTAGGGAAGAACGGAATTGATGAAGGTGGATGGACACGTCTGTTCAGGCGTGGTTTCCCCACCGCGATCGCCTCTTTTCGCAGCGGCCGTTTTCGTGTCCGGCGGGTTTCAGACCCACGTTTCACCGAAAACCTCTTGCCCGGCAAGCAGTGGTCCATCACCGGGATCAC
>JBIKNV010000342.1:0-3731 GCA_044358475.1 Pirellulales bacterium
AACTCGCCGCGGCAACTCGACCGGGGGGAGCGGCGGCCTGGACTGCCTTGGGAGATGCTCTCCTCGGAAGAGGCGATTACAGAAACGCAGAGCTGGCCTATCGGCGGGTCACAGAGATCTCTCCTCAAGACATAGAAGCCCGGTTTGCCCTGGCATTTTGCATCGACCGCACCGGCAGAATGGCGGAGGCCAATGACGAGTATCGCCGCTGTCTCGAGCTTCCCGACCCGCCCGGTCCGGGGCAGTCGAAGAAACCGTTCGCCCTCTACGCGATCGGCCGCAACCTGCTCAGGCTCGAGGACGAATCTGCCGCGGAGGCGGCCTTTCGGCAGAATCCGGGTTTTCCGCCTGCCGACTACCAGCTCGCGCGAATTCTGCTGTTTACCGGCCGTCCCCGGGAGGCGCTCGAGGTCGTCGATCGCGGCCTCAAGCTTCTCCCGTTATCGCTGGAATGGCACCGTCTCCGCGGCCGGATCATGGATGCCCTCGACCAGCCCGCCGACGCCTTCGCGGCGCGGGCGATGGAGGAGCGATCGGCCCACCTGCTGGAGGTCAATTTCAGCACCGGCTACGTCCGTCCGCTCACCACGCGGCACGGAATCAGCCGGATGCTGCACGACTACGCCGCGGCGGTGGCGGGGCGTGAAAGCCCCGAGTTGCTCCAGCAGCGGCTCGACACGATCGACGCCGCAATCGGTGGTCGGATGATCCCCGAGTCCACCACGCTCATGCAACTGCGGGCCGATTTGGCGATGACGTCCGGTTACGCGCAGGAGGTTGTCGCTGCCATCACCGCGCAGCCGTGGCTCCGTGACTCCGATCCGCTGATGGCCGTCTACGAGGCAGACGCGGTTGAACGTCTCGGTCGCATCGAAGAGGCGACGGCCCTCCGGCGGCGCTTGGTCTCGATCGCCCCGTCCTCCACGCTCCAGCGGAAACTCGCCGCGGCCTGCGAGGCAGGCGGCAACGATGCTGACCGCGATCAGCACCTCGCACAGGCCGAGGTACTCGAAGGGATCGCGACGTATCGCCGCAACGACATCGCCGGTGCCCTACCACGGTTCGAGAAGGCAGTCACACTCGATCCCTCGAATGCCTCGGCACACTTCCATCGGGGCGAGATGCTCTACCATCTCGGCCGCCGCGAAGAAGCCGTGTCGGCCTTCAGGAAGGCACTTTCCCAGCGCCCGGGATTCGGCAGAGCGAGCGACTTTCTCGACTATCTGAGAACTGAAACACCGACGAATTCACAGTAGAAATCGCTCCCGCTCGTTACAGATCGGGATTGACTACCTGTCCGTCGCGAGCGTTTGTCAGTCGCTGCAGGGTGACGTCGGGAACGGTTTCCCGAATGAACCGAACGGACGCGTCGGCCATGCCGACTTGGATGCCACCCGGGGTATGAGGGCTGCTGACATTCCAATCGGCTCCCCATGAGACGCTGGAGCGATTGATCAGGTGGACTGGTCCACTCCCGGCGTAGGTTTCCACATCGCTCGGATTGACGCCGGAGTTCCAACCGCCTTGGCCTGTGATCAGAGGGCCCGCCCAGATGCCACCCCGGAAATTACATGGGGCACCCTGACAGTCATTGGTGCCCGGGCGAGTGCTCGAACGCTCGGTCACCATGATCGTCGTGCTGAGTCCATCGGTGATTGTTTTGAAGTCTCGGGATACCCTTTTGTTATCCACGTTGAAAACTCCCTGGCCTGCCGAAGGCGGACTGGCGTGAAGCGGGTTCTGCCACGCGCCGTTGCCGCAATTGGGTCCGTAATTGATCCGGCCAAAGCCTCCGCGGCTCCCGATTGTGTTCGTGTTCGACGGGCAGAGATACATCTTGATGGAATTCTGCCCCACGGCTGCAGCTGCCGAAGTGTTTTGCCAATTCAGCGTGAGGTTCGACGTGGCCTGCAAGAACGAATCATACAGTTCGCTGCCCTCTGCAAAGGGGAGAATGAATGCTGACCAGGCCATGACCACATTATCAGCCTGAGCAACCGATGAATTGCCTTGGGGAACGTTGTCGTAGTACGACGGCGGCAACCCCTTGTTGGACTCGTGGTAGCTGTGGAGCGCCAGGCCAATCTGCTTGATGTTGTTCGCACAGCTCGAGCGTCGAGCCGATTCACGAGCGGCCTGGACGGCCGGTAGCAGCAGGCCGATGAGAACGCCGATGATCGCGACCACCACAAGCAGCTCTACCAGCGTGAAGCCGGGACGACGACGAACGGTGGCAGCAAGGGAACATTCCATGGTCCACACACCTTTCTAGAACGGGAATGAGAAACAAAAATTGAATGACGGAAATGGAGTCACGACCGAGAAGTGATCTATTCACTTACGCTCAAGTTCAAAATTGAATGAGTTCTTGCCCGGATTGACCTGCGCGGAAAGCTCTGACGCGGAGTTGTAGCGAGCCGGAATCGGATCTTTCCAGCCTGGGCCCGGTGGGGCGTCGAGTTGGGTTGTGATTTTGACCGTGTTGAGGCCGACCACGGCACCTTGTTGACTGCCCGGGGCGACGAGCTGGTAACTGCCGGTTGAATCGGTGGTGCCGAATGAAGTGTGGCCGCTTTCCGATTCGAAAACGACCGACACGCCTGCCAGTGGTTCACCGTTGAGCGTGACGGTGCCCATGACGGGCGCGACGTCCGGCATCCCCGTCGGCTTCGCCGAGCAGCCGTGTGCCAGCAGCGATCCGAGCGCGATCGCGACGACCGCGCTGGAGCGAACCGTTTGCCCGCACGAACCCTGGCTCGGCAGCCGAGCCAAGCGAGGAAGGCAACAGACAAAAAAAGATCTTACGAGGCTCGATGCCATGATGATTGAACTCCTCAGAAAACCGTAGACAGAGTCCGCTTCCGCCGCCCCGGAGCCGACAAATGAATGATAGGGCCCTACCACCCCCTTCGCAACCGCGACCGGGTCGGCATGCCTTGAACGGCGAACACCCCGCTGCTAGCGAGGCTCAGTCCATGGCTCGTCGGGCCCCTCACTGACCGGCAAACGGCTGCCGCGGCCAACCTCGAACCGTCTTCCTTCGGAAACCCCCCGATCAAAAAACAAAAAAACCGGGCTTCCCGCGAGGGAAGCCCGGTCTCTTTTCAGCGTTCACCGATCGCGTGCATCAGGGCTGACCTGACGCGATCGGTGACTCAGCGTCGGATCACGTGGCGGCCGGGGCAGCGGGGGCAGCAGGAGCAGCCGGAGCCTCGGGAGCGGCCGGAGCAGCTTCCGTCGGGGTGCCTTCCATGATCACGCCTTCGCCGGAGCAATCGCCACCGGCACAGCCGCCGGCAACCGCACCGCCGCAATCGCTGCAGCCACCTTCGTAGCTACCGCAATCACCGCACGAGCCAGCCTCAGCGGCCTCGCAGGCGCCGCACTCGGCCGCGGCGGCTTCGCCGTGGCAGCGGTGACGACGACCATGGCAACGCTCGCGACGCTCACGATCATGGCAACGGGGAGCACGACCGTGGCAACGGGCACGACCGTGGCAGCCGTGGCCGGCGACGGCCGACGAATCAGCGCCCATAAGGGCGATCGCGACCACCGCGAAAAACATCGCAACTGCAATTCCGAGAAAACGCTTCATTTCAAACCTCCAGGGATGGAACTGAACGCACGGGGCGCTACAGCGGCCGTCATCTCTCAACCCCGATCCGGGACGGCCACCGGACCGCAGCGACTGAACGATCTCCGGATCGCTCCAGCAATTTCCCAGCGGAAAC
>JBIKNV010000343.1:0-3729 GCA_044358475.1 Pirellulales bacterium
CGGCAGGCAACGTCGGAAGCGGGGGCCGGGAGGCCGACATTTCGCTGGTGATCCTGAAAAAAGACGGCACACCTGTCGACGGGCAAGGGGGCGACAAACTCGATCGAGAGGCTTCCCGGGCGATGAAGACCGCGCAGCAGATCTTCGAAAAGGCGATCGAGATGCGGTCGACGGACATCCACCTCGAACCCAAGGGTGCCGAGGAGTTGATCGTCCGCTGCCGGATCGACGGGATCATGCAGAATGTCTCGACGCTGAAGGGATCGGCCGGCAAGGCCGTGGTGTCGGCCATCAAGGTGTGCGCCGACATGGACATCGCGGAACGCCGCCGGCCGCAGGACGGCACGTTCGCCCTCCTGAAGACGGGGCACAAGTTCGACGTCCGGGCAGCAACCGGGCCGACGAATTTTGGCGAAAAGATGGTGTTGCGATTGCTCGACGCCGACAGCTCCGTCATCAAGGGCGGACTCACTTCGCTTGGCATGCGGGAGTCGATGCTCAAGACGCTGCAGTCGATCGTCCAGCAGCCCCACGGCATGCTGATCGTCTGCGGACCCACCGGTTCGGGCAAGACGACGACGCTCTACGTGGCCCTCAGCGAAATCGACGTCCTGTCCCGCAACATCGTCACCATCGAAGACCCGATCGAATACCAACTCGAAAATATCTCGCAGACGGCCGTCAATACGGCGGCTGACCTGACGTTCGCCAAGATCCTGCGGTCGGTGCTGCGGCAGGATCCGGACGTCATCCTCGTCGGCGAAATTCGCGACAAGGAAACGGCCGAGATCGCGATGCAGGCGGCCCTCACGGGCCACTTCGTCTTCACGACGCTGCACGCCAATGACACGGCGACGACCGTCGCGCGGCTGCTCGACATCGGGATCGATACCACGCTCATCCAATCGGCCGTGACGGCGGTTCTCGCCCAGCGTCTCGTCCGCGTGCTCTGTCCCAAGTGCAAGGAGCCCTATCCGGCGCCGACTGAATTCCGGCAGAAGTTGGGTGTGCCCGACGACAAGGAAGTGACGATCTACCGGGAAAAGGGCTGCCCGTCCTGCCACGGCACCGGGTACAAGGGCCGTACCGGAGTGCACGAACTGCTCGTGTTCGACAACGCCATTCGCGACCTGCTGGTGGCGCATCCGTCGATCCAGGCCATCCGTGCGGCTGCCCGCAAGGCCGGCACGCGGACCCTGCAGGAGGCGGGCATCGCCAAGGTGCTGGCCGGTATCACGAGCGTCAACGAGATCGTGCGGGTGACCAAGTGAGCTGCCACGTGTATCGAGTCTGCTGTCCCACGACGTCGCAAGCGAGGCGACCATGCTGACGCTGCTGGCGGCTTCCATCGTGCAACGCTTCGGCGATCTGATCGTCGCCGGTGTCGTTCTTGCGCTGGTGGCATTCGGTGTGCAGAACGGGCTGTTTCTGGCGGTGCTCGTCGGCATGCAGGCACTCGTGACGCTCGTCGTGGCGCTCGCCTTCGCCGACCCGCTGGCGGCGGTGCTCGTCACGTTCGAACTGCCTGCTGCGTACGCCTATCCTGCCGCCTTCGGTCTGCTCCTGATCGGCACGGCTGTCGCAGCCCGGCTCGCCGTCGGGGGCTATGTGCCTGCGGAGGTGGTGCGGTTCGCGCCGGTGATCGACAAACTCGGCGGTGGGCTGGTGGGTGCGGTGGCCGGCATCATTCTCGCCGGCACGCTGCTGATCACCTTCTCGATTGCGCCGATTCCGGAGGCCTTCAGGCTCGATGGCTCCAAGCTTGGGTATGACATGGGCACGAAAATGCTGCGGACCTTCGCCCGCTGCGTGGAGCCGGACGATGCCAAGCGGGCGGTCTTGCTCGACGGCGAGCCCGGAAGTGTCCCGGAGCCTGCGGCCCCGTCGCCACCACAGCCCGATGCCACGGCCGTGAAGGAGAACGATCAGGACCAGGAGAAGAAGCCTGGCAAGCAAGCCAGGAAGGCCAAGCCGCAGCCGGCGGAGCCGCCGCCTCCCCCTCCCCCCGCGCCTCCACGGTGGAGCGAACCCTTCGCCGACGTCAACGGCAACAAGCAGCACGATGACGGCGAACCGTGGCTCGATACCGATCGCGACAAAGCGTTCACAGCCCGGCTGGTGTTCAATGATCCCAACGGCAACGGCGTGCGGGATATCGGCCTGCTCGAGCGTTACCGACTGCATGCGTGGGGCCGCCAGGTGATTTCCGTCGTCGCTCTCGACGACGTGATGCCCGTGCCGGCGGCGGAAGAGACGCCGGCGGCGACCACTCCTGAAGCGGATGCGAGCGAGCCCGCGAAATAGTCCAGGCTGGCCGGCGACCGGCTACCGTTCCTCGACCATGCCGGCGAGTATCTCGGCGAGATGGACGGTGCGGGCTTTTCGTCCGTTGCGGGCAAGCCACCCGTCAAGCTGGAGTTGGCAGCTCGGGTCGCTCGAGACGATGTAGTCGCAGTCGGTGCGGGCCAGAGAACCCCCCTTCACCTCCGCCATCGCCGTGGAGATCATGGGGAACTTCACGCTGAAGAGACCACCGAAGCCGCAGCAGCTCTCCGGCTCGTCGCACTCGACCAGTTCCAGGTCGCGGACGGCCCGCAGCAATTGCCGTGGCTCGTCCTTGACCCGCAGTTCTCGCAGGCCGTGGCAGCCGTCATGGTAGGTGACGCGGTGCGGGAACCTCGCGCCCACGTCCTGCACGCCCAGTTTCCTGACGAGAAACTCGCCGAATTCGAACGTCCGGGCCGCCAGATCGAGCGCGGCCGTCTCGTGGGGCGTGCCGGCGAGCAGTTCGGGATAGAACACCCGCATCATGGCCACGCAGGAACCGCTCGGGCCGACCACCGCCTCGGCCCCTTCGAAGACCTCCAGCGCATGGATGGCGACCGCACGGGCCTCGTCCCAGTAGCCGGCGTTGAAGCTCGGTTGGCCACAGCAGGTCTGGGCGGCGCGAAACTCGACTGAGTGCCCGAGCCGCTCGAGGACCCGGGCCACCGCCAGCCCCACCTGCGGTGTCATCTGATCGACGAAACATGGAATGAAAAGGCTGACGTTCATTTGCCGCGCCGCTTGATTGCGCGGACCATGGCCTGGCCCATGTCCGCCGGGCTTTCGGCGATTTCGATCCCGGCATCCCGCAGGGCCTCGAGCTTGGCCTCGGCCGTGCCTTTGCCACCGGAGATGATCGCGCCGGCGTGGCCCATCCGCTTGCCCGGCGGGGCTGTCCGGCCGGCGATGAAGGCCGCCACCGGCTTGGTCACGTGGTGCTTGACGAACGCCGCGGCCTCCTCCTCGGCCGAGCCGCCGATCTCGCCCATCATCAGGATGGCGTGGGTGTCGGGATCAGCCTCGAACAAGGTGAGGATGTCGATGAAGCTCGAGCCCACGAGCGGATCGCCGCCAAGACCGACGCAGGTGCTCTGTCCGTGACCGAGCTGTGTCAGCTGCCAGACCGCCTCGTAGGTGAGCGTGCCGGAGCGGCTCATCACGCCGACGTGTCCTGGCGTGTGGATGTAGCCTGGCATGATGCCGATCTTGCACTGTCCCGGTGTGATCACGCCGGGACAGTTGGGGCCGATCAGCCGGCTCTTCGAAGCCTTCACGACCGGCATCACGCGGGCCATGTCGAGCACAGGGATGCCCTCGGTGATCGCGATCACCAGTTCGATGCCGGCGCCGACCGCCTCGAGGATCGCGTCCGCGGCGAAAGCGGGCGGCACGAAGATCATCGTG
>JBIKNV010000344.1:0-3724 GCA_044358475.1 Pirellulales bacterium
GCACTTTTCAAACGGCGTTCACGTAACCCAAACACGTCATCGAATCCCATTCCAATCTGCCCCGGCTTATCCGCCGATCCTTACCTCAATGGTGGCTGCCACGGAAGACCGATCATGCCGTGCCACAACACCGGCCAGCGGGTCTTTTCATGCTCCCACGCGGAGACCGATGCTCAAGATAAGCGTCGGTGAAGACCGAAACACCAGAAATGGGTTGTCCCCGCTGCCATTCGAGACCTTGATGAGCCACCTGACCCACTTTCTGAGAAGGCTTCCCGCTTCACGCAATCGGGCAAAGGCTCGCATCCCGCCCGGCCCGCCAATTCTGTTTCTTCACATGCCTAAGACGGCAGGCACGTCTTTCCGCAGAATGCTGCAGGCATCCCTCGGCATGAACGCCGTCTATCCGTCGGACGAGGAATTATCGATCCGCCCGAATGGCTGGTACCCGTCCGAAGCGGAGATCCTTGAAACCCTTCCTTCACTGCGGCCCTACTTCTGTATCACGGGGCATTTTTCTGCGGCCATCGCCGACCGGCTGCCCAGGCGCCATCGGACGGCCGTCTTCCTCCGAGATCCCATCGAGCGATCCCTGTCGACTCTGGCACACTTTTATCACACCACGGGCACCCCCCCGGCTCGGCTTCTCGACGACGAAGCGTTCGTCACGAGGTGCATTCACAACCGCCAGACAATCCTGCTTGGCAGCGAAGGTTTTCACACGCCCCCTGCCGGCGACACCCGGATCCTCGACAGGGCCCTCAATGTCGTCGATGCGTTCGACTTCGTGGGGCTCACGGAGCGTTTCCGCGAGTCGTGCATGCTCTTCGACTCCACGTTTGGAACGATAATCGGAGCGGCCGTGCAAAAAGAAAACGTGCTGCGGCGCAACGGTACGGAATTCAGCGAGCTTCTCCCTCGAATCCTCCCGCTCATCGATCTCGACCGTGTGCTCTACGATCGAGCTCGAGAACGGTTCAAGATCGATATCCAACGATTACAGACAGCTACGACCCTCATGCATCGAGCCGCATAAACACAGGTTGATTGGGAATCGTAGTACGTCTTCCACGATTTTCGTCGGCTTTGCGGATTCTCAACAATCTGCTGTCGCCCCATCGATGAATTGTCTGCAAAAAAACGACTGTCCCTTTCGGGCAGTGCCATCATGAGTCGTCTCTCGTCATTCATTCGCGCCACCTTCACCAGACCGACCTCTCCCATGTGTGCCGTCGAGACATCGCTGCCGCCACTGGATCCGCGCTGGGACATGCAACTGCTCCCGCTCCTCACGGTCGGGTTTCCGATCGTGGTCTGCTGGTCGGCAAAGGCCGGATGCACCACCATGCTACGATGGTTTCTCGCACACAACGGCCTCCTCGAGGAAGCCGCCGCCCACTCAGGATGGGTACATGACTATCGCGAACAGCGGCTCTGCGTCGGGCACGCCTACCGCAGATCGTGCGAGCGGCTTTTCAGCCAAGCCCAGTCCCACAAATACATCATCAAGGTGATCCGCGATCCTGCCAGGCGGGCTGTGAGCGGCTACCTGCATTTTCTGCGGCAGGGTCACCATACGACGTGGTCGGCCGGTGCAACAGTGAATCGCTGGAAAACGGAGGTCGGCCTCGGCAGGCAGCGTGGACTGAGCTTCGTCCAATTTCTCGATTTCCTGAATTCGCAGCAGACACAGCAGCGTGCGCTCGACCCCCACTTCCGCCCGCAGTTCGAGCCGCTCCAAGACTCTCGCGTGCTTGCCTACATGCCGCTCGAGCAACTCGCTGCCGGATTGGGGGAGCTTGAACGGCGCTTCTGCTTACCGCATGTGGATGTGCAGAGCCTCAGCCAATCCTTCCATCACAACACACCGACCAGCCACTGCGACTGGCGGGAACCCGCCGCGACCGTTCCCGCGGACCTCGACACGCTCGAGACCCTCGGCACGCCGTCGGCAGAGGCATTCCTCGAACCGAAAACGCTCGAGAGCGTGCACGAGGTGTATCGGGACGATTACGAGGCATATAGCTCGTTCTATCGAGTGAAGCACACGATTCGAGCCCAGAGCATCGCATCCTGACAACACGCAGCCGCTTCAGATGCCGGAGATCTGGCGGACGAAGCGTCGCACCCCGCGTGCCGCCCGACCCAGCACGCCGGGTAGGGCCGCGTCCAACGGACAGCCGGAGCCCGAAAGCGATGGTGCCGCCGGCTGTGCGGTAGCCCGATGTTCCGCGGCGGTGAACCGCCGTCCGAACGAGGGCATGCCGTCCCATAACGAGACCGGCCAGTCGGGCAGGGGCTCATCCGAGGCGACGATCACGTCGTACATCGCCTCCTGGAGGAGCGGTTGGCCACGAAAGTCGGCGAAGTGGCCACGATATTCGCGGAAGCCTGCAATGCTCCCCTCGGGCACGATCAACGAGCCATTCACAATTCGCTGTCGGAGCAGCCTAACGTGGGGAAAAAATCGGGTGATCAACTCCCGGAACTCGTCGCAGGAAAGCTCTCTGAGATGAAAGGGATTCATGTGACCGGTGGCCTCGCTGTAGTAGCGTCGGTCGGGGGATGAGATGATCAATCGCCCGCCTGGGCGCAGCACACGGCGAAGCTCCGAAAGCATCTCGTCGTGCTCCCGAAGGTGCTCGATCGTCTCAAAACTCACCACAAGATCGACCGCGGCGTCCGGGAGCGGCACGGCGGTAGCCGACCCATGGGCGTATCGAAGGTTGTGTCGCCGGTATTTTATGGCCGCATGGGCGACCGCATCGGCCGCAACATCGACCCCCACGACGCTCTTCGCGTATCCGGCGAGAAGATTCGAGCCGTAGCCTTCACCACAAGCGATATCGAGTACATGGAGACCGGTGGCAAGTTCGCACGCCAGGGCGTAACGGTGAAGATGCTCGATCGCGGTCTCGGTCTGGTTGTCGGTCATGAGCCGCTCGCCGGTGTTGGCGAGCGGCGGCGTCGAGGGATTTTCTATTTTCATGGCACACGCTACCGCACGGCTGTGAAGGCCAGTGCCGAAGGATACTCCGCGGCTAAGATCCGAACTTCGCTGAAGCCGGCTGCGATCACGTGGCCCCACGCATCCGCACCATACTCCGTTTCCACACGGAAGTCGGCCATATTCGCGTGAGGCGCGCCGTGAAAGCTCGGCCGCAGGCCGGTCCGTGAGCGGGACATCCGCCCTACAACGACAGGCACAGTGAAGCAGCAGGCACCACCAGATCGCAACACCCGGTGACATTCGGAGAGTCCCCTCACCGGATCGGGCACGTGCTCGAGTGTGTCGGAATGCACTACGAGGTCGAACGTACTGTCGGCAAACGGCATCGCCAGCATGTCGACCTCGGGATATGACTTTTCGACGTGGCCGGGAAGTTGGCGCAAGAACGGCGTCAGGTTTCCCGCACCGTTGAGTTCGAGCACTGCCAGGCGGCCGGCGACGGGCGAACGAACCCAGGCATCGAAGGTTCCCGTAAAACCAAAATATCGCATCATGGAGGTCGCCAGGGCGATTGACCGCAGACTCGATCGGCACCCAAGGCACGCGGTGCCCTGCTGCCGGTCGATGTACGCAGCCTCACTTGGTGAAAGTCGCCACTCCCGGATGAGTTTGGCCCAGAGCACTCCCTGGTTCTCGAATTCGGTACCGCCGCAGCATGCACATCGCTCGATGAACCCGTGCGGCGCGGCAGCCGGGCTGCGTGTGCGCAAACGG
>JBIKNV010000345.1:0-3691 GCA_044358475.1 Pirellulales bacterium
GTACCAGATCGATGCCGCAGCCGACCCCTTCGCCTCGCTGGGGCTCTTCACCTACTACTCCTTCATCACGCTGACCACCGTCGGCTACGGTGACATCGTGCCGGTGTCGGCCCTGGCCCGGTGGCTTGTCTGGCTGCAGGCGGTCGCGGGGCAATTTTATATGGCCGTGTTTGTCGCCCGGCTGATTGGGCTGCAGTCGAGCGTTTCCACACCGACGATCGCCATTCAAGCAGACGAGCAGCGACCGGCCGAACTGCGGCGGGCAGCATGAGCGCCGGCCTCAAGGCTTGACGCTCGCGACGGCCCGCACGAGAAGCTGAGGGGTCGGCGTAAACCTTGCCGGTCGTGCAGGCCCGCGACCGGGGGCGACCGGCTGAGACCGGGGGACGGGACGAGTCCGGGCGGACGGGCCAAACGGCGGTCTGATGGGCAGGGGGCAATGCGATTTATCGCCTCTTTCACTCCACGGCGTCGAAACAACGACAGACTCGAGGTCGTCACACCCCCGTTCCGTCACTCCGATGCACACCATCGCACGCCCGCTGCTCTGCCTTCTCGCACTCGTCGTCGCGGCACCGACGGCCTTCGCTGCCGACGATGGCGACACATCCGAGATTCCCACCGCCCCGCTGCCCCCCGACCTCTCGCTCGACACGACCACGGCGACGGCCCCACCGCCCCCCTCGAGCTATGAATTCGACTCGCTCCGCCACCAGATCTCGCGGGTTCTGGCCACGTACCGCCGCCGTCCGCTCAACACGCTCGACCATACCCCGTGGGAGGTGATGCACTGGTCCCTCACCTGGGGAGCGGGAGCGACAATCCGCCAGGGCAACGCCGGCGGCGACCTCGTGAGATCATTCGAGTGGCTCAACCGCGGCGGCCGGTGCAACGGCCAGGTGATGGTGGCCACCGATCGCGGCCGGCTCATCGCCCTCCAGGGCAAGGGCATGCAGGGCCACTCGTCGCAATACCTCGCCGTCATGGCGCAGGCCCGACTGCCCAAATCGACGCCAATCACGGTCGATGGCAAGCGATTCATGATCTCGCACCTGATCGAGTCCGAGAAGCGGGCCTGCCGCGAGAAGACCGAACTCACGTTTGCCCTGATCGCGATGTCGCACTACCTCGACACCGACGCCACCTGGAAGAGTGCCGACGGCACGAACTGGTCGCTCGCCAAACTTGTCGAGGAGGAGCTTGCCCAGCCGATCCACGGCGTGGCCTGCGGCGGCACCCATCGGCTCTTCGGCCTGGCCTACGCCTGCCAGGAGCGGCGGGAGGCGACAGGCCGCCTCGACGGGGTCTTTGAGCGGGCCAATCGGTTCTACCGACTGCACCAGCAAAAGTTGTTCAGCGAATTGCAGAATCGCGACGGCAGCTTCAGCACGGCGTGGTTTGAGCGGCCCGAAGACGGCAAGGATGTGGAACGCCAACTGCGAACCACCGGCCACATGCTCGAGTTTCTCGTCTCCACCGCCGACCAAAAAGTGCTCTACCATCCGAAGACGATTGCAGCCGTCGGTTTCCTGGCGGGGATTCTCGATAAGGAGCCCGAGAAGGAATGGAAGATCGGCCCGATGAGCCACGCCCTCCACGCCTTGGCGATCTACCAAGAGCGGGTCTGGAGCAGCCTCACGCCCGACGCACTGGCCGCCTACTCCGGTGACATGAAAGCGAAGGCGACGCCGATGCCGCCCGCGCCGAAGGCAACGGTGTTTCCCGTGTCGCTCCAGCGTTTTCAGTCGCTGTTCCGGTAGGGCGGCCGATTGTCCAAGGCATCCCGTCGGCTTGCGCCTGGCGGTTTGGTGTACGAAACCTTCGCCATCGTGGCCTCGGGTTTCTTGGCGACCCTCCGGTCGCTCCCGCAAGCCCGCTCTCCAGGCGGGCAGTGCCATACCCAGGAAGCCCCGGCCGCAAGCCCGGGGGCCTGCAGCGGCACCTGTTCGCGCGGCATCCCGCCGGCTTGCGCCTGGCGGCTTCCTGATTCACCGCCACTCAGCCCCGGCCGCAAGCTCGGGGGGCCTGTCCCACCCAGCCCCGAGCGCAAGCTCGGGGGCCTGTGGTTGGTTTGGTCGCTCATGACATGACTGTTGAAGGGCACTACGCCGTGCTGAAGCCTTTTCTTCTTGCCTTCTGCAAACCGCTGTCTACGGTTCTCCCAGTTGTCGTTTCTCCCCTCTCTCTTCTGGAGACTGATTATGAAGGTTTCGATGTGTCTCGGCATTCTCGCCGTCTGTGGCATCGTTACAGGCTCGCTCGCCTCGGCGGCGCCCTGCAACCAGCAAAAGTCGGGCGGCATCGTGCGGCACCGCACGCCCGTTCATGAGACGATCATCAGCGAACGCGTGATCTCATCTCACCCTGTCCGCGAAGTGGCCCTTGCCGCTGCTCCCAAGGACATCGTCGATACGGCCGTCGGCGCGGGCACGTTCAAGACGCTTGCCGCTGCCCTTGGAGCCGCCGACCTCGTTGCCACGCTCAAGGGAGCGGGGCCCTTCACCGTGTTTGCTCCTACCGACGAGGCTTTTGCCAAGCTTCCTGCCGGAACCGTTGATTCACTCCTCAAGCCGGAGAACAAGGATAAGCTGAAGGCAATTCTTCTCCTGCACGTGGTGCCCGGCGAGGTCTATGCGGCCGACGTCGTGAAGCTCTCAGAGGCCAAGACAGCCGGCGGCAACACGGTGAAGATCTCCACCGCCGGCGGTGTGAAAGTGGGCACGGCCAAGGGAATGTCGAATGTCGTGAAGACTGACATCAAGGCCAGCAACGGTGTCATCCACGTGATCGACGCCGTCATTCTGCCCGAGTGACCACGGGATACATGGCGTTCCTCCAGGCCCCCGGGCTCGCGCCCGGGGCTCCCTGGTGAACGGCGACGCTTCCGTCATCGCCGCCACAGCAGTTGCAACCCTAGCCCCAGTCCATCCTCGAACGTCACGACATCAGTCCGCCCCGACGAAAAGTTCGTGCCCTGAAAAATCTCGCGATCGAACAGGTACGACGCCATGAATTCGAGCGTAAAGCCTCTCCCGAGCGACTGCTCCAGCCCGACCGCGGCCCTTTGGTCAAAGACATAAAATCGCTCCTTGTCGTTCGCCCGATCGGCGAGAAAGTAGATCTCCGTATCGGTTCGGTAGAACGCCACGAATGAGAGGCCGTCGGTCAGCCGACGTCGCGCAGTGGCGTTGACGTTTACCAGCGGGAAGTAATTGACGCTCAGCGTCCAGTCGTCGGTCGGCCGCCACTCGAGGCCCGCCGGAACGCCGACCTTCGCCTCGAAGGCATCGCTCGGCCGCCAGATGTAAGCGATGCCCGGCAGCGGGTAGGGCAGCTGCGACGTGGGCGAGTAGAAGAGGCTGAAGCTCCACTCGTCGTCGGGCCGCTTGGCCGGCCGGTTCATGAACAGGATTGCCATCAGCGTCAGATCACGGCCCGCCGCATACGGCCGGTCGCTCGCCGAGCCGAAGAGAAACGTGCCGCCTAGCGTGCCGCCGTCGTCCTGCGGACGGATGTGGGTGACGCCCGTCTCGATGAGCCACAGCTGATCGGGCACCGGCTGGCCGCTGTCGGGGAGCATCGCGTCGGTGGCCAGTTCGAGCCGGCCAAACCGACCGATCGCGAGCCACAGCGGCCGCCCTTCCTCAGGCACGCCGAGTGGTGCCGCCACGCGGGCATACTCAGCGTTGAT
>JBIKNV010000346.1:0-3690 GCA_044358475.1 Pirellulales bacterium
GAGGCTTCGCGAGTCGGGCGTGAAGGCGACCGATGCACCTGACCGGCTTATCGACTCCGGTGACCATGGCTGGCAGGACTGGTATCGCCTGAACTGGGATCATCCGCCGCTGTGGCGGTCGTTCACTCGAAAACTCAAAGACCCGAAGTGGCGTGGGCCCACTGGAACGAAGCTCTCGTTCGAGATCCGGAGTGAGACCGACAATGAGCTCGTCATCGAAGTGGAAACGAACGGCTGGGAAGCATTCCTTCCTGGCAAGCCGACCATCGACTATGTCGTCGCCAAGAGCGTGGCGGGGAGCCCGGACTGGCAGAAGGTGGTGGTCGGTGTCGAGGAACTGCAGGCGACCAAGCCGGGGGTCACCGCTCCGCTCGCGGACTGGAGCACGGTGACGCAGTTAAGCATTGGCCCCAGTGGCGATGTGGTGCAGGACGGTCAGAAGCGGACCGTGCCGGGCTCGCCCTGGAAGGGCCCGCGGGAGATCCGGAATCTCCGCTGGGAGTGACGTACTGGCTGCAGCCACGAAAACACACAAGCCTGTACGGGAAAGTGCATTTCGTCAGCCTTTGTGGACGCCATATGCTCGCACATGGGGAGATTGTTTTTCTTTTGTTCATGTGCATCGTGAGGATTCCCATGTCTCTTCAGGCCCATTCCAGTCGCCGTCCGCTCCATGGTTTCACGCTCGTGGAGCTCCTTGTCGTCATCGCCATCATCGGTGTCCTGATCGGCCTCTTGTTACCGGCCGTGCAAGCAGCCCGTGAATCGGCCCGTCGGTCAAGTTGCCAAAACAAACTTAAGCAGCTGGCTCTCTCGGTGCTCACTCATGAGGACGCCTACAAGGAGTTTCCTGCCGCCACGCATAGTTCTCGGATCAAGCAACTCGTCAACGCCGCGACGTTCGCGTATCGAGTTGGCCCAACGGTATCGCTTCTGCCGTTCATGGAAGAAGCGGCCCTGTTCGATACATGTATTTCCCACATCAAGACGGGTAACCAACCCATGGGCGGCCCTTTCGACGCAAACATCGGATCGCTGCTCTGCCCTTCCGACATCAACACATCGAATCAACTCGGCCAATTTCGTTGGGGGCGAACGAACTATTTCGGGAGCGCTGGCGACATCGGCGTTGATTTGACTTATCCCTGGCTTCGTCGAGGGGCCTTCTGTGCCGACCAAGGACGATTCACTCCTGGTTTTTCCAACCCTGGCCAGCGATCTATACAACTGAAGGACATTACCGATGGCACAGCTCATACCCTCCTGCTCGGTGAAATGGTCATCGGAGACCAGTCGAACCGGCTTCCGGCAGGTGTCGCGAAAAACGGTTCCGCCCCAGCGTGGCACCAGCCGCCCCTTGTCTGCCAGGGGCTTGTCGCCAGCGGCGGGCAAACGTATTCCGTAGCGGTCACATCGGGCTACATGCCCGGGGTTGGCTGGGGATTCTCGGATCCACCCAACAGCGTTTTCTACACCCACCTCCGCCCGAATGCCCCCCGGTGCGCGAACGACCACAATTGGAACGCCTACATGCCTGCAAGCAGCTACCATCCGGGAGGCGTGATTGTTGCGATGTGTGATGGATCGACGTCATTCGTCGCTGATACCGTCGACAACGGTGATCCCGCCATTGCGTCCGGTAATTCAGAAATGCTTGGCGGCCGAACCAAACGGGGCGTGTGGGGCGCGCTCAGTACTATCAACGCAGGAGAGGTCTCCGGCAAATTGCCATGACCCCTGGTCTTGCTGCATGGTGTGGTGTCGTTGTCTCAACAACTGTATCATGAATAAAATCAATCTCCGCATGAGTGATCGTTGTTCTTGGATGGCAGTGGCTTCGTGGGTCGTCGTGCTCAGTGCGTTGACGCTGGCGGGATGCGGTTCTCGTGGCCCTCACGTCCAATTCGTGGAGGGCATTGTCTTACTGGATGGTCAACCGGTCGATGGCGCGATGGTTTTCTTCATTCCGCATGCGGAACGTGGCGAGACGACCAACGGCCTTCCGGCAGCGGGGCGGACCAAGGCAGATGGAACATTTCAACTCAATGCCTCAGCGGGCGCCCGCGCCGGGGCTGGCACGGCCATCGGCACCTATGCCGTAACCGTGGTCAAGCAGGAAGGTCCACCCATCCCAGAGCCTGACGCCTCTGGATTTCTGCCGCCTGCACCTCCGAACATGGTAGTGCGAGACGTCGTCCCCAAAGTCTATGGGGCAGCCGACACCTCACCGCTGCGGGCGGAAGTCGCTGCCGGCAAGAACCGGTTTCGTTTCGAACTCGAATCGTCCGCACGGTCCGGCAAGCCGCGTTGAACCTCGCCGGCCAAGCCAATCACGAATCGCTATTCGCTGATCCACCCGGGCAGGTCGTTCAGGCCGATGGCCTCGATCATGTCGCCACCTCGGGTGAAGAGCGGATGGCGGTTGGCCGTGCGGCCGCAGGCTGACGAACTCTCGTTTCGAGTGCCCTCCCAATCCAGATCGTGCAAATCGTACGCTGTTGCCGCAGGATTTGCGGGCCGCTGTGGCAGCCGTCATCGCGGAAAATACACACGAAAACCCACCTGAGTGCATTTTCATGAACCTTGCGTGAACCTACAGTTTAATTTGCGGTGATCCGCCTTCAGGAACCATCGAGCGTGAATTGTTGTCGCGGAATGGCCCGTCTGGCTGACCGGCCCCGGTCTTGGGGCCTCTGCGCTGGTTCGCTCGCCCTTGCTGTGCTCGGGGCAGGATCGTCGTCGATCATGGCGACCGAGGTTGCGGCAGTACCTGCCGCTGCTGTGAAGGCCACCACCCTGCCCCTGCTCGCAGCCCACTGCAGGGCATGCCACGGGCCCGACAACGCGAATGGCGGCTTCCGCATCGACTCGCTGCCCGCCGCGATCGATTCCGTCGAGGCGGCGGAGCGGTGGCAGCAGGTGCTCAATGTGCTGAACGCCGGCGAGATGCCGCCAGAGGACGAGAAACAGCTTGATGCGACTGCGAAGGCCGATCTGCTCGACGACCTCGCTCATGCACTCGTCGTGGCCCGCAAAGCGCTTGCCGACACGGGCGGCGCGGTCACCATGCGGCGGCTCAACCGCCGCGAATACGCCAGCACGATCCGCGAACTGCTCGGCGTAAACCTCGATGTGCGGGGGCTTCCTGCCGACGTCCAGGCCGGCCGGTTCGATACGGTCGGCTCAGGGCTCTTCATCTCGGCCGACCAGATCGAGCAATACCACGCCCTCGGCATGATCGCCGTCGATGAGGTATGGAGACGCTATGGCGGAAACCGCCAGTCGCGGAAGTTTCATGTCGAGGCCGAGGAGGGAACGACCGCAAAAGTACGAAAGAGCCTCGACACGCGACTCGAGGCCCGCGAGAAGTTCGTGACATGGACGCGAGGAGTCGAGGAGGCCGCCACCAAGCCGGAAAACGAAATGGTTGCTGCCGAGATCCGCAAGGCTCATCCGCAAGATCCCAATGCCCTGATCAAGAACTGGGATCGGCTGCAGGGGGCGCCGTCACCGAAGGATTACGGCTGGACCGACGCGATCCACGCGATGCACGAGGGCGAAGGGTGGTGGAAGCTGAACGTGCCCTATCACAAGGCCTACGCGACCCATCCCGCGGTCGATTCCGGCTCGCTGCTGTCGGTGTACGACGTGTATGTCCATCCGTATCAGTCGTTCAACATCCCCGGGGAC